>NZ_JOMJ01000001.1 GCF_000711295.1 Desulfohalovibrio reitneri
GTGACCAGCTCGTCCTCCTGCTCGTAGCGGATGGCCTCGGTGGGACACACCTTGGCGCAGACCCCGCACTTGCCCTTGGTGAAGCGGATGCAGAAATCCGGGTCGATGGAAGCCTTCTTGGGTATGGCCTGGGGAAGGGATGTTGATGGCCGTGGTGGTGCCCACGCCCTCCGTTGAAATAGTCCGCGGACTTCTTGCTGGGGCACTTCTCCATGCACAGCCCGCAGCCGGTGCAGGCCTCCCAGTCCACGTAGGTGGCCTTGCGGCGGATGGTGGCCGTGTAGTTGCCCACGTACCCGCTCAGCTCGTCGATCTCCGAGGAGGCGTAGAGGGTGATGTTGGGGTGCTGGGAGACGTCCACCATCTTGGGGCCGAGGATGCAGCTGGAGCAGTCCACCGTGGGGAAGGTCTTGTCCAGCTTGGCCATCTGCCGCCGATGGTGGACTGCTTCTCCACCAAAACGACTCCAGGCCGCCGTTGGCGCAGTCCAGCGCCGCCTGGATGCCGGCCACGCCGCCGACCACCATGACACCGCTTGTTGACCTCGAAGCTCTTGGGGGTCAGCGGGCGGTCGTAGCGCAGCTTGGAAACGGCCATGGACACCAGGTCCAGCGCCTTGCGCGTGTTGGCTTCCTTGTCCTTGCCGATCCAGGAGACGTGCTCGCGGATGTTGGCCATCTCGAACATGTAGCGGTTCAGACCCGCCCGCTCCACCGTGCGGCGGAAGGTGGGCTCCGTGCATGCGCGGGGTGCAGGAGGCCACCACCACGCCGTCGAGGCCGTGGTCGCGGATGGCCTCGATGATGCCTTCCTGCCCCTGCTCCGCGCAGGCGTACATGGTGTCCGAGGCGAAGGCCACGTCCGGCAGGGACAGGGCCTGCTCGGCCACCGACCCCACGTCCACGTTGCCGGCTATGTTGCTGCCGCAGTGGCAGACGAAAACGCCGATTCGCATGATTTCTCCGTTTCCCCGCCACGCCTCAGGAGGCGGCTTCGGCGGTCTTCCGTTCGGCTTCGCGCAGCGCGAGGCCGGGGTTCACGCACAGCTTGTTCAGGCCCAGGCTGGACTCGTCCAGGCCAAGGGCCAGACCGATGAGCTGGGTGTAGTAGAAAACGGGCATCTCGTGCTGGCTCTTGGTGGCCGCGTTGATCTGCCCCTGCCGCAGGTCCAGGTTCATCTGGCACAGCGGGCAGGCCGTGACCATGGCCATGGCCTGGTTGGCCTCGGCCAAGTCCAAAAGCTTGCCGAAAGACGCGCCACCACGTCCTTGCGGGCCACGCCGAAGGAGGCGCCGCAGCACTCCACCTTCAGCGGAAGGGAGCGACCTCCGCGCCGATGGCCTCCATGAGCCGGTCCATGGCCACCGGGTTCTCGTGGTCGTCGAACTCCATGACCTCGGGCGGACGGTTCATGATGCAGCCGTAGTAGGGGGCCACCCGCAGGCCGCTTAAGGGGCGCACCACCCGCTCGGCCAGCTTCTCCGGCCCCACGTCCTCGATGAGCGCCTGCAGCACGGACTTGACCCGCACCGTGTTGCCCACCGGCTCGTCCAGCAGGCTGTTCACCCGGCGCATGAACTCCTCATCGCCCATCCGGTGCACGGCCGTCTTGAGGTTGGTCAGGCAGCTGGGGCAGGGGGTGATGACCGTGTCCAGGCCCATCTTCTCCACCAACCCCAGGTTGCGCGCCGCCAGGGCGCAGGACAGGGTGTGGTCCACGGTGTGCGCCGGAGTGGAGCCGCAGCAGCTCCAGTCCGGAATGTCCACCAGATTCACGTCAAGGGCCTCGCAGATGGCCCGGGTGGACTGCTCGTACTCCATGGAGGTGCCGAGGCCGGAACAGCCGGGGTAGTAGGCGTAGGCGGGGCTCACTTGGAGGCCTCCTTGTAGCGCTGGAAGATCCGGGCCACGGCCTCGCGGCCCTGGATGCGGGACGGAGTGAGGTGCAGCTTGCCCTTGGGCAGGATGCGCGGGCCGAGCTCGGCGTCCGTCCAGACCTTGCCGGTCTTGGCGATGTACGAGGTCAAAAGGCCCATTTCGTACACCCGGCCGTGCTTGGCCACCGATTCCAGGAAGCTGTCCCAGAATACCTTCACGCCGCGCTCGGTGGCGTACCCCTCGCGCCGGGCCATGTGGCGCAACACGTCCACGATCCGCGCCACGTCGATGCCGTTGGGGCAGCGCGTGGTGCAGGACTCGCACGTGGCGCACAGCCACACCGAGTGGCTGGACAAGATCTGGTCCTTCTGCCCGGCCTGCAACAACCGCATCATCCGGCTCACCGGAATGTCGAAGGCGAAGGTGTACGGACAGCCAGCCGTGCAGTTGCCGCACTGATAGCACAACCGCACCCGCTGCCCGCTCTCCTCCTCGACCTGGCTGATGAACTCGTCATCGCGGGAATTGGAAAGATCGAGTATTTCCATGGAGTCGGTTCTTTGTTGAAGGTTATGTACAGGTCGCCGAGGCGGCCGGTAGTCCAAGGAGCGGTTACGTCCGTTAGCTCCCCCGGGAATCGCGGAAGGCCGTCCTCGGCGGTCGGTTCCGCTTGCCGCCATGAGGCGCGGCGCAAGGCCAAATGGAGGGGGGCCGTGATGCTCAATGGGAGAGGCAGTATTATTTGGTGTCTTTGCCGCCCGCTGTCAATGGCAGCCGCACAGCCATTTTCCCAGTGATCGCGGAATACAAGGCGCGTATGGCAGTCATGGCGAAGCGTGGTGGAGACTGGTCCGGTATCCGTGGATTTTCGTGAGCGGAGGCAAGCGGGATGGTCGTGAGGACGTGCGTGTGGGATTTTCGAGGTTCTCGAAAGATGGTCGTGATTTCGAAGCGGAAATGTTTTTTGATCTTTTCGGGAAGGCCGCATGACGGAGATGCACGCGATCATACCCGCAGCCGGGCATTCCTCCCGTATGAGCGGGTTCAAACCGCTCTTGCCCCTTGGTGATGAAGTCGTGGTGGAGCGGCTGATTCGGCTGCTGCGCGATGTCGGGGCGCGGCGGATCGTGGTGGTCTGTGGTCATCGCGCCGGGGAGTTGGAGCCGGTCGTGCGGGAGTCCGGCGGCGAGGCTGTGCGCAACCCGAAGTGGGAAAGCGGCATGTTCTCCTCGGTGCTGGCAGGACTGCAAGCCCTGGAGGGGGAGGAGGGGCATTTCTTTCTGTTGCCCGTGGACGTGATGCTTGTCCGGCGTGACACGTTGCAACGTTTGGCAAAAGCCCGGACAAAGCTGTGCGAATCCGTACTGCATCCGATTTTCCAGGGACGCAGGGGACATCCGCCCCTCATCCCGTTGTCATTGCGCGACGACATTATGAAGTGGAGCGGCGGGAACGGACTGGCCGGCTACTTTGCCCAGCGGGAGCGGCAGGCGGTGGAGATTCAGGTGGCTGACGAGCGCGTGCGCCTCGACGTGGATACCGGCGAGAACTACGCTAAGGCCTTGGACCTTTTGACCTGGGAGGACACGCCCAGTCGGGCCGAGTGCCTGGCGCTACTGGACATAACCCCGGGCGTGACGGACATGGGACGCAGGCACAGCCGTGCCGTGGCGAGGTTCGCCTTGCGCATGGCCGAAGCGCTCAACGTCGTCCGGGGGGTGGAGAATCAACTTGACGTGCGGCTGGTGGAAGCGGCCGGTCTGCTGCACGACATCGCCAAGGGGCTGCCCGATCACGAGCGGGCGGGTGGGGCCATGCTGGCGGACATGGGGTATCCCTGCGTGGGAGCGGTGACGGCGGAACATCGTGACGTTGATCCGCCAGAGGAAAGGCCGTTGGCTGAGCGGGAAGTCGTCTTTCTGGCTGACAAACTGGTTCAGGGGGACAGGCTGGTGCCGGTGCGGCGGCGTTTTCAATCCAAGATGGAGCAGCAAGCGGACGACCCCGAAGAGGTGGAGGCCATCAAAGGGAGGATGGAGCGTGCCCTGCGGGTTCAAGAATTGGTGGAGGATGAGTTGGGCGGGTCGGTGGAACGCGTCGCAGGGAAGGGCGACCCCCCTGGCTGATCTGCTCTCATTCAGGATAAGGAGCGCAGCACCTCGGCGCAGGCCGCGTCAATGGCCGCCTGTTCTTCCAGCCCCAAAACGGACGGGGAATGGAGTTGCCGCGCTTGCAGGCTTTCCAGGCGGGGGAGGCTCGCGGCCAGGGGGGGAAGGTGGTCGATGGCGGGCAGGTCCGCGTTTCCATGGTGGCGATTAAGGAAAAGGGCGCGTCGGCTCAAGCCCATCTCCTCAGCCAGGCGTGAGATATTGGCGGCCGTTTCCAGGCCACGCCGCGAAGGCTCGCTGACCACCACCAGGCCATCCACGCTTTGGATGGTGCCACGGCCCAGGTGTTCCACCCCGGCCTCCAGATCCACCAGCACGGTTTCTCCGCGTTGCAGCAGCAGATGAGCCAGCAACGCTTTGAGCAGCGAGTTGGCCGCGCAGGCGCAGCCTCCGCCCGCTCCGGCCACCGTGCCCATGACCAGCAGCCGCTTCCACCCGGGCGTCACACCGTCCTCAACGGAGCCTCCCAGGGGGAGGTCAACGCCCAGTTCTTCGGGCAGGTCGCCGACTTCCGGGTTGAGGTTGAGGTAGCCGGACCCGATTCGCTGGCGCACCAGATCCTCGCGGGTGACCAGCGGTTTCGGCAGGTCCTCGGGGGCCAGGCCGGAGGCCGCGCCCAGGGAGAGGGCCGTGTCGGCGTCCACCATCCAGACGGTGTGCCCTTGCCTGGCCAAATAATCGGCCAGCCAGGTCGTGAAGGTGGTCTTGCCCACGCCGCCTTTGCCGGCAACGGCCAGCTTCATGCCGTCCTCCCCAAAACTTCCTGGAAGAAAAGGGGACCGGCCACGTCGGCCGGTCCCCACAGCCTGTATCCCGTCGTCTAGGGGGTCAGTCCGAGACCCTCGCGTTTGTCCTTGATGCGCGCGTCGATGAGGTCGGCCGCCTTGAAGGGGTCCGGCTCAACGCCGAAGCACGCGCCCACGAGATCGTCCAACCCTTCCAGGGCCAGATTGGTGATCATCTCGCTGCCGGTGATGTGCGGCGGCAGACCCAGGTGGGTATAAATGCCGCTGGCCACGGCGTAGAGCCCGATGGCCGCGGCCTTTTCCGAATACCATTCCGGGGCGCTGGCGGCCACGGGCAGTTGGGAGATGTCCACGCCCAGGGCCTTGGCCAGCACGGCGCAGAGGTGGATGATGCGGGCGTTGTCCACGCAGCTGCCCACGTGCAGCACAGGCGGGATGCCCAGTTTGCGGCAGACTGCCGCCAACCCTTCGCCTGCCTGGTCCGCCGCCTCCGGCACCATCAGTCCGGCCTTGCCCATGGCCACGGTGGCGCAGCCCGTGACCACCACCAGCACGTCGCGTTTGATGAGCTCCCGCGCCAGGTTGGTGTGCACGTGGTCGTGCTTCAGGCGCGGGTTGTTGCAGCCAACGATGCCCACCACGCCGCGCACCGCGCCGTCCTTGACCGCCTCGACCAGAGGTTCGGGAGAGCCGCCCAGTGCGCCGAGGATTGCCTCGTTGGAGAAGCCGGTCATGAGGTCCACCGGCTCGTCGGGAATCTCCACCCGGTTGGGGTCTCGTTTGGCGTAGGCCTCAATGGCCATGTCCAGGACCCCTCTGGCGCTTTGCAGTGCGTTGTCGTGGCGGAAGTCGATGTGGGTCGCCCCGGGGAAGTGCGCTTTGTTCGATGTGGAGATGAATGCGGTCTGGTAGCAGTCCGCAATGCCCACCAGGGAGGGCATGATGCACTGGTAGTCCACCACGATGGCGTCCACAGCCCCGGTCACCAGCGCCAGCTCCGTCATCAGATGGTTGCCGGCCATGGGCACGCCCTTGCGCATGAGCAGTTCGTTGCCGGTGCAGCACAGCCCGGCCACGTTGATGCCCTGGGCTCCCGCAGCCTTGGCTTTGTCGATGTATTCCTGGTCGCGCGCCATTGCCAGCACCATTTCGGAGACGATGGGGCTGTGGCCGTGCACCAGCAGGTTGACCTGGTCCTCCTTGAGCACGCCCAGGTTGACCTTGGAGCGGCTGGGAGAAGGGGTGCCGAAAACGATGTCCGAAATCTCGGTGGCGATCATGGAGCCGCCCCAGCCGTCGGTCAGGGAAACCCTCGCGGCGTGCAGGCAGATGCTGGCCGGGTCGCAGTCCACACCCATGTGGGTGCGGTGCATCATCTCCACTACGTCGCGGTCGATGCCCCGGGGGGGGATGCCAAGTTTTTCCCAGACCTGTTTGCGCTGTTCGGGAACGCGGCTCATGAAGGAAAGCGAGTCCGTGGCGAAGCCGAAGTCCTGCACGAAGGTTTCGGCCAACTCCCGGGCCAGTTCCTGGTCGTTCTTGCCGTCCGGGTCGAGCCCGGCCTCGGCGGCCACGGCGCGTAGCTTCTCGGGCTCTCGTACGGCGTAGTCCGTGGTTTCTCCCTTGCCTATGGCCAGAAGGGTTTCCACCAGGTCGCGGCCATGGTCCGAGTGGGAGGCCGCGCCCGCGGCCACGAAACGGCCGAAGTTGCGGGCCACGGTCAGGTCGGCGTCCGCGCCGCACACGCCCCGTTCGCGCCTGCCCCTGCCAGGAGTCAGCCGACAGGGGCCCATGACGCACTTCTTGCAAGTCAGTCCCTGCTCGCAAAATTTGCAGGCCGGGATCTGTTCGTCGAGCCTGTCCCAGACGGTCTCCACCCCGTCCTTGCGCGCCTTTTTGATCATTTGCTGGGCGTCTTTCCAGATGCTCAGTTCTTCCGGAGCGGCTGGTTTCTTCTCGGCCATTCCCATACCTCCCGAGTCTATTGGTATGTCGATCCCGGCCGGACACCGGGCATCCCCTCGCATACCAGTGTTCTTAGGAATCTAGTAGCACCGTCGCCTCCTGGTGTCTGTCGGTTGCCCGACAAAAATGAAACCAGGGTTAGAGATCGTTGGCGGTCCGTTCCAGCGCGTCCACGTCCGGCACCAGATAGACGCCGCGTCCATGGCGGCGAATCCAGCCTTCGCGCTCCAGCCGGGAAAGGGTTTCGGACACGGATTGCCTGCTCGACCCGACGATGGAGGCGAGTTGTTGCGTGGTCAGGTCGAAGCGAACCAGCACGCCGTCATCCGAGGGCGTGCCCTGGTTGCGGGCGGCGTAGACCACGAATTCCGCCACACGGCGGGGGATGTCCTTGAAGGCCAGCGAATTGATGATGGAGAAGGTGGACTTGAGGATGTCGCCCAGCACCAGGACCATGGTGCGGGGGAGGTGGGGGTGGTCCTGCAAGAGGATCTTGAAGCGGTTGGTGTCCACCAGCCACAGTGTCAACGGCTCCAGCGCCACCACATGGGCCCGGGTGTGGGTGGTGTACACATCCCCCGGCTCCAGAAAGCAGAGGGTGAATTCCTTGTCGTCATAGGCCAGGAATACCCGGGCCCGGCCGGAGGCCACCACAAAGACGCTGTTGTGGTGGGAGTGGGGGGAGGAGATCACCTGCCCGGCGAGGAAGGAGCGGCTGGTTAACTCCCGCCGCAAGCCTTCGAACTCGGGCCGGGCGAGTTCGTCCAGGAGGTTGATGTCCATCAACCGGCTTTTCATCCGGGCCTCCCCATGGATAGTGACCGCGTGATTCTCCGCGGCGGGCTGTTTTTTTCTAGCACCGGGGCGATTGAGCGGCAAGGCGAGGGGTGAATGGGACACGGGCCTGCTATTGAAAATAACGATTTGTTCTATAGATGTATCCAGGGTAGCAGAACAATATGGAGCATCGCGGCCTCGGTACGTCCCATGGCACCATCCCGGAAATCCTGTTCCGTTCGGCGGCCTCACCCTGGACCTGCAGATTGATTCGTCTCGGTCTGGCCGGGATGTTTTTTGCCGCCGGTGTGTTGAAAATGGCCGACGTGGGCGGATTCACCGAAACCATCCGTGCCTTTGGCATGGTTCCCTGGTCACTCGCCCCGGTTCTGGCTGTGGCGCTGCCCGTGCTGGAAGTGGCCTCCGGAGTGGGGTTGGCCCTGAATTATCGCTGGGCGCATTTCCTGGCCGCTGGAATGCTTCTTGTTTTCATGGCCGTGCTGTTGCGGGCAAAGACCCTGGGGCTGGACATCGACTGCGGCTGTTACGGCCCCTCTGACCCCGAGGCTGAAGCATTCGCCTCCATCGATTCCTCGCTGTACCGGGACGCATTCATGCTGGCTGCCCTGGGGCTGGTCTGGTGGCGGCGCCGGGCATTTGGGGAAGGCGCCCGTTCCTCGTGAAAACCATTCTGTAATTCGCAACCACAGGAGAAGACATGATCCAGACGCGTTCCCTTGCCCTTCTCGCTTGTCTGGCGATGCTGGCCGTTCTGGCCGCTGCGTGCGGCGGCGACGGCAAGTTCGCCCAGGAGGCGGAAACGGAGAAGGCTGCCGTGAAACTCGTGCGCGATACCGCTCGCGGAGGCTACGACTTGGTTTCCAGTGAACAGCTCAAGGAATGGACCGACCAGGGCAAAGATATGCTGGTGGTGGACACCATGCCCTTTGAGGCCAGCTACGCCAAAGCTCATATTCCAGGCGCGAAGCAGTTTCTTTTTCCCATACCGGACATGGCCGAATGGAGCACCGAGCAGACGGGCGGCAAGAGCAAACAGGACTTCGCCGATCTGCTGGGTCCGGACAAGTCCCGCACCATCGTCATCTACTGCGGCTTCGTGAAATGCACCCGCAGCCACAACGGCGCGGCCTGGGCCAAGCGGCTGGGGTACGAGAACGTTTATCGCCATCCCGGCGGCATTTATGCCTGGAAGGGCCTTGGCTACCCCGTGGAGAGCGTGGAGTAGGCGAGTTCAGACCAGCGCGTTTTCCCGCTGGGAATCCATGGCGAAAAGGCAGGCGGTGCCGGCCGCCCGCCCCCTGGCCCGCAGCGTCTCCAGATTGGCTTCGGGAGAAAGGCTGAAAAGGGTCAGGGACGCCGTGGGGTAGCCTTCCACCCGGCACAGGTCCAATTCCTCGTCGCTTGTGGCCGTGCGCATCATGGCGTTGGGGATGCGGGCCATCTCAACCGCGCCGTGGAGGTAGGTTAGCGCTTCCTCTCCTTCGTTATCACTGTCGAGGCGTGCGGTAATGGCCAACTCGGTGTTCCAATTGCGCTTGGGCTTGTAGGCCAGAAGGAGCGACAGGTCGGCTTGGTCCAGGTCCGTGCCCAGCTTCCAGCCTTTGCGCGGCTTGTCGAGCACCAAGTGGACAGTTCCGCTCAAGGGCGTGGCGGCGGTATCGGGGTGATTTTCCTTTTCCGCATCATCGTCCTCCGGCTCGTCTTGGTAGATGACCACGCCGAGATCGTATGAGGCGGCATCTCGCACCAGCCGTTCCAACTCCTGACCCCGCCGTTTGTCCGGGGTGAGGCGCAGGAAGATCATGTCGGAACGGAAGAACGCCCCGCCCAGGGCCTCCAGCCCGGCGGCGACGTTTTCGCTGAATGTGGCCGCTCGTACGACTGTCCAGGTGGCGAAGACGGAATCGTCGCGCAGTTTGTTCTCCAGTTCAGGCAGGTTGGAGGTGAGTTCCTCGTAGTTAGTCGGTCCTGAAAAAGGCCTTTCAGATTGAATCAGGCGTACTTTAGTCTGCCCCGACTCCAGGTTCCGAAGCAGAGCCAAGGGGCGAAAAGAGACAAAAAGTGCTTCAGTCCCCGCATCCACTTCTTGAAGTTGAACGCGGCTGCGGCCATCAGCAGGTTGATCGCATCACCGAGGGCCCCTTTCAGGAAGTTTTTGGCCATGCGGAAGTCGTGTTTGAGATGTCCGATCACCGGCTCGATGCCAGCGCGTCTGCGAAAACGTTGCCTGGCCTTTCGTCTCTGGTAGGGCGTGTCGCTTTTCTTCGGCCGGCCCGGAATCAGAATGCTCGTGTCACCGACTTTTTTGCGCCCCCTGTAACCCCGGTCACAGATGGCCGCCTCGGGGCAGGATTCCGTGATTTGCGAAACTTGCTCCAGAACATCCGGCAGGGTGTGACCGTCGAAAACGTTCTCCTTGAAGGACATGGCTCCTACGATCACACCGGTGGTCTTGGTCCAGGCGATGGAGGCCTTGCGTCCGAACTCGTACTTTTTGTGCTCTTTGCCCTTGCCGATGCAAAGCACGTCCGGTTCGTGCAGGCTGTAGATCTTGTTCTTGTCGGTACGTTTCTGGTCATGGACCCGGCGGAAGAGCTGCATAGCTTCCCTGTGCCTGGCCAACGAATCCCTGGGCAGTTTGCGCTCAAGTTCGCGGATCAGGACGCCAGCCATGGTCCGAATGCGTTTGATGATCTTGCGACTCTTGAATCGCTGGCGCAGGAGGCCTGGCAATTCACGGCGGAAACTGCGGCGCAAGCTGATTCCTTCGAACTCGGCGATGGCCCTGCATCGCTTGATGACCTTGGTCAGAAGCTTCACGTCAGTGGGGAAGGTGATGTTCTTCTCCTGGACCGTGGTGTCCACGGCGATCTCCCGCTCCATGGCGTCGTCGCCGTGCAGACCCACCGAGACCTCGAAGATCAAACGCGCCCCACCCTCGCCGATGCGTTTGCGGAAATAAACCAAGTCCGTGGGGTCACAAGGAAGCCTCCACCGGAAATGCGTCTCACCGCAGAAGGCCTGATAGTAGGGGTTCCGGACCCAAGCCTCAATGACACGCTCGTCGCTCAGATTTTCAAGCTGCTTGAGGATCATGAGCCCGACCATGAGTCTGATGGGCTTTGCTGGACGACCATACTCACTATAGAGGCTAGAAAACTCCTGCTCGAACCTTTCCCAGGGGATGTTCGCTGCAAGCTTGAGCAGCGGGTCCTTGGGATTGAGCTGATCGATGAGGTCCTCGTAGAGGAAATTGCCCTGATCGCTTTTGGCTGGCTTGGCCTTCATCATCACTCCCGAACCGGTGACGGCGCGACCGGTTTCTTGCAGAATCACTACAGTTCCTGGTCGAGAATGATACATTGAATGCTACACTTTGTTAATTCTTTTCAGTGTCATAGATGTTTTTCAGGGCCGACTAATTACGTGCTCCGGTGAGCCCCAGCAGGCGGACGAATCCCTTGGGATAGGCTAGGTCCCGCAGCAGGCCATAGACACGCGCCACCTGATCGGAATTCTCCACCGGCACCAGGACGTTGGCCTTCCACGTCTTTTCCCTCGGGCCGGTGTACCGTTCCATTTTTTGGCCGCCCACTTGGCCATGACCGCCATGAGTCCGCTGCGCACGTCGCCGAAGGGCGCCTTGAGGTGTTTGCGCACCAGGTAGGTGTGCAGGATGAGCACGACCACAATCGCCACCAGGCTGAAGGTCGGATTGACGATGAACATGGCGAACAGGCAGCCCAGCGCTCCAACCAGGGAAACAAAGCGGGGAATGCGTAGTAGTGGCGGAAGCTGACCAGCTTGAGGCTTTGCTCCAGCAGGACCACGACGTTGATCATGGCGTAGGTCACCAGGAAGAACATGGTGATGAGAGGGGCTATGGCATTGAGGTTGCGGAGCATGAGCGCGGCCAGAACGATGGCCCCGGTGGCCATCATGGCGTTGCGCGGTTCCCCCGATTGGGTGCGCTTGGCGAAGATTCGACTGGCGGGGAGGACGTTGTGGGATGCCAGGGCCTGCATGATGCGCTGCGCGCCAACCACGGAGGAGAGGGCGGAGGAAAAGGTGGCTCCCAAAAGCCCGGCTAGAATGGCGGGGCCCCAGGCCGCCTTGTCCACCATGATGGTGTACTGCCCGGTTAGCTCGTCCACGGTGGCGCTTGCGGCCAGCCAATAGGTCAGGCCCAGGTAGACCAGCAGGCTCAGTCCGATGGCCCCGAGCGTGCCGATGGGAATGCTCTTTCTGGGGTTTTCAGCTCGCCGGACATGTTGGCCCCGGCCATGATGCCGGTGGAGGCCGGGAAGAAGACCGCGAAGACCGCCCAGAAGCCGACTCCCTGGAAGTTGGTTTCGGGGCTGCCGGGGAAGTTGCCCCACCATTGGATTGACTCGCTCATGGACCATTCGGCAGCGGCCCAGCCGATGGAGACCAACGAGCCCACGATGATGGCCAGGATGATGTACTGCACTTTGAAAGCCAGCCCTGCGCTGACATAGCCTATGCCGAAGATGATCGCGAACACGGCCAGATCGACCACGATGGCGGGGTGATCCGGGAAAATATAGGTCCAGCCCGCGCGGAAGCCGAAGATGTACATGGCCGCGGCCAGGGCCTGGGGAAATTTAGAGGGGAATGCCGATGCTGCCCCCCATCTCCAGGCCAAGGGACTGGGAAATGATGGAGAACGCTCCGCCGGAACCGATGCGGATGTTGGTCACCACGGAGGAGGAGAGCGACAGGGCGGTGAACGATGTGATGGCGAACGAGAGCAGGATGATGAGCCAGCCGCCAAGAAGACCCGCGTTGCCAACAACCCAGCCTTCCCGCAAGTACATGATGACGCCGAGGATGGTCAGCAGGGTGGGGGTGAAGACGCCGCTGAAGGTGCCGAACAGCTTGGCCCTGCCCTGGGGCTGGATGTGTTCCTCGACCGCTTCGCGGATCTCCCCGCCCGCGCTGGAGGGAGTCTCGACCTTTCCTTCGATGCGCTGCTCGTTTTCGTCGCGTTTCGCCATGGGCAGTCTCCGGTTTCCGAAAAATGAGAGTCTCTCGATTGGCGACTCTACTCCAAGCAGGAGAAAAAGTGAAAACATCGTCGTCGTTCAATGCGGTCTTGGTAAAAATACGCAGAGAAGGTACATTGGAATATCCTGCTGTCCCGACAACGTGAGCAACTGATCCGGTGAAGAAAGACGCCCCGCTACTCCTGTCAGTCCGCCCCATGGTCGTATGCCGGGCGCTGGGCATGTTCAGCCTCATTCTTGCGGGACTGACGGCCGTGCCGCTGGTTGTCTCCCTGCTGTTCGGAGAGTGGAACCTGTCGCTGCGCTATCTGGCGGTAATAGCCTTTTTCCTGGCGGCCTACGGCGGGGCGCGGCGGTTGCGCGTCTCTCTTCGGGGTATCCAGGTCAACGAGGTCTTCGTGGTGGTGGCGCTTCTCTTCGCCCTGGTGCCGCTGGTCATGACCTATCCCATGAGTTCCGCCGGGATGGGGTTTATGGACGCCTACTTCGAAGCCCTCTCCGGAGCCACCACCACGGGGCTTAGCACGCTGTCCACGGTGGAGGGGCTGCCGGAGACGTTTCTCTTCGCCCGGGCCTGGATGCAGTGGTACGGGGGCCTGGGCATCGTCATCCTTTCCCTAGCGCTTCTGGTTGGGTCCGGCGGCGCGGCCAAGCGGCTGGCAGCGGCCGAGAACGTTGAGGACGACCTTTTCGGCGGGACCAAGACCTACGCCCGCCGGGTGCTGAGCATTTACCTGGCCATCACCCTGGCCGGGCTCGTGCTGGTTGTGGCCTGCGGCGCACGGCCGTTCCAGGGGCTGCTCCTGGTCCTGGCCGGGGTCTCCACCGGTGGTTTCGCTCCGCTGGACGCCAGTCTTGGGGGATACAGCTTCCTTGTCAGGCTGGCGGTTGTGTTTGTCTGTCTCGCCGGGTCCATGGACCTTATCATGTATGCGCCGCCTTATCGAAGGACCAAGGCCCGCCGGTTCGCCTACATGGAGGCCTTCGCGTTGCTCCTGCTGATTCTTCTGGCCGTGCTGGCCATGACCGCCTGCCTGCGGTTCGCCGAGGGCTGGGGGTGGTCCCAATCCCTTGGCAACGGGCTGATCATGGGCCTGTCCGCCCAGTCCACGGCCGGTTTCGCCAGCGTCGATCTCTCCACCGTCTCACCCGTGACCAAGGCGGTCCTGCTTCCGGCCATGTTCGTGGGGGGCGGTTCCGGCTCCACCGCAGGAGGGGTGAAGATTCTGCGGATTCTGCTATTCATGGGACTGTTGCAGACCTTTTTCGCCCGACTGAACATGCCCAGCCGGGCGGTGCGTCCGCCGAGAATACGGGACTTGCGGCTCCGGCCGGAGAGCATCCAGAACGCCCTGCTGCTCATCCTGCTCTATTCGAGTTTGCTCTTTCTCTCCTGGGCGGCCTTTCTGGCATACGGCCTGCCGCCCCTGGATTCGCTGTTCGACGTGGTCTCGGCGCTGGGTACGGTGGGGCTCTCGGCGGGGGTGGTGAAGCCGGGACTGCCGGATCCCCTCAAACTCATACTCTGTCTGGACATGCTCATGGGCCGTGTGGAGATAATTCCGGTGCTGTTGCTTTTCCACCCGGCAACCTGGTTCGCGAGGAGGGCGAGGACATGAGGACCGTATTCGTGGGAGCCGGCGAAACAGCCGTGCGCACTGCTGAATTGCTCATCGGCAGGGGGTATCAGGTGGTCATCGTGGAAAGCGATGAAGAGAAGATCGATGCGTTTTCCGAAGAGATGGATTGCAGTTTCCTGCAAGGCGATGGCAGCAATCCGGCCGTTCTGCGCCAGACCAATCCCGGCGACAGCGACGTCCTGCTCTGTCTGACCAACAGCGATCAGGACAACATTATCGCCAGCCTCGTGGGGCGCACTCTCGGTTTTGGCCGGGTGGTGACCAGCATAGCCGATCCTGAATACGAGCCCATCTGCCGCGAACTCGGGCTGAAGGACACCATCATTCCCACCCGCACGTTCAGCCGCTATCTTGCCGATATGGTGGAGGGAGTGGATATCCTTGAGTTGACCACGTACATCAAGGACACCGCCCGCTATTTTTCGTTCACCGCCGGAAAGGATGAAGCGGTGTCGGTGGAGGAACTGGATCTGCCGGAGACCGCCAGGGTCATCTGCCTCTACCGGGATGGCAGCTTCAAGCTGGCCGACAGGGAGACGGAGATTCGCAAGGGGGACGAGGTGGTCGTTCTCACCCACAGCGAAAACATGGCGGAGTTGGAAAAGCGGTGGCGGCCTGGAAGCGAAAAAGAGGAATGAGTATCGGCCCCGCGCACAGCGGCGGATACGCCCCTTTGCGCCTGCGCGGCGTGGGACTCGCTCTGCACGGCGAGCCATTGGTTCAGGGGCTGGATCTGGAAGTGCCTCCGGGCGAGGTGGTGACGCTCATGGGGCGCAGCGGGACGGGCAAATCCTCGCTGCTGGCCTACATGACCGGGACCCTTCCCCAGGCCTTCCGAGCCAAGGGAAGCGTTTCCATCAACGGGACGGGCCTTGACGGCCTTCCCCCGGAGCGTCGCAGGCTGGGCATCCTCTTTCAGGATGACCTGCTTTTCCCGCACATGACCGTGGGGCAAAACCTGGCTTTCGCCCTGCCATCAAGTCTCAAGGGCGGCGGAGCGCGTAAGGCCAGGGTCGAGGCGGCACTTGCGGAAGCGGGGCTGCCGGGTTTTGCTACGCGCGACCCGGAAACCCTTTCCGGTGGCCAGCGGGCCAGGGTTTCGCTGCTGCGGGTGCTGTTGGCCGAACCCCTTGCCCTGTTGCTGGACGAACCCTTTTCCAAACTGGACGTGCAGACGCGAACCTCGTTTCGCGCCTTTGTTTTCGACCACGCCAGAGGGCTGGGCCTGCCGACCCTCATGGTGACGCACGACCCGGACGACGCCCGCGCGGCGGGCGGCCCCGTAATCAACCTGGACGAATGACCCGGCTCCGGCCGGAACAAGGAGACCGCATGAATCGACTTCTCGCCGCTTGCTTTTGCCTGGTCCTCTGCCTCGCGGCCGGCGATTCCCGAGCCGCGGAACCCTGGGGGAAGGTGGTGGAACAGGCCGACGGGCAGACAGTCTACTGGAATGCCTGGGCGGGGTCCGAGGCCACCAACGAGTACATCCAATGGGTTGCCGACGAGGTCGAAAACCGATTCGGCATCACCCTCAAGCACGTCAAGGTGGCCAATTTGGCGGAGTCCGTGTCCCGTGTGCTGGCGGAGAAGTCCGCTGGCAAGACCGACGACGGGTCGGTGGATTTGCTGTGGATAAATGGCGAGAATTTCTTGGCCATGAAACAGAACGACCTCTTGTACGGCCCCTTCGCCGAGCGTTTGCCCAATTACGAATTGACCAATGCCGATGATTGGCCAACCCTGACCGAGGATTTCACCGTGCCCACGGAAGGGTACGAGGCCCCATGGGGCATGGCTCAGATCGTCTTTCTCCACGATACGCGGCGGTTGCCCGACCCACCTCGTTCCATGAACGAGTTGCTGGCCTGGGCGAAAAAGAATCCCGGGCGTTTCACCCACCCGCAAGTGAGCAACTTCATGGGCTCCACCTTCCTCAAGCAGGCCCTGTACGAGTTGGCCGAAGACCCGGAGGTGCTTCAAGAACCCGCTACGGACTCCAATTTCCAGCGGGTTACGGAGCCGCTTTGGGCCTGGTACGGCAAGCTGCGTCCGCATCTCTGGCGGGACGGCGAGCAGTTCCCCGAGAACGCCCCGGCCCAGCATCAACTGCTGGCCGACGCCGAGGTGGACGTCTCCATCTCCTTCCACCCTCCCGAGGCCTCCAATCTCATTCAGAACGGCCTGTTGCCGCCCACTGTGCGGACCTATGTGCTGGACGGCGGGACCATCGGCAACACCCACTTCCTGGCCATTCCCTTCAATTCATCGTCCAAGGAAGCGGCCATGGTCACGGCCAACTTCCTGCTTTCTCCCGAGGCGCAGGCGCGCAAGCAGGACCCCCGCGTGTGGGGCGATCTGACAGTGCTGGACCTGGACGGGTTGTCCGATGAACAGCGAAAGGTTTTCCATGAATTGCCCAAGGGGGCGGCCACCCTCTCCCGCGAGGAACTGGGCGACCCGCTTCCCGAGCCGCATCCCTCCTGGATGAACCGCATCGTGGAGGAGTGGGGACGCCGTTACTCCGGCTGAGGCCATGCTGCTGCGACTGGTTCCCTGGCTGACCGTGGCGGCCTTTCTGCTGCCCGTGGCGGCGGGGCTGCTGGGCACCGTCCTGCCCGCAGTGGGCTATTTCCCCGCACTGGGCGGGGAGCGATTCAGCCTGGCTCCTCTGCGCAGCCTCTTGGAGCAGCCAGGGCTGGGCAAGTCCGTGGCGGTGACGCTGATCAGCGGTTTCGCCTCCACCCTGGCAGCCTTTGCCACGTCCACGGCCTTCTGCGCGGCCACCCACGACTCCAGGCTCTTTCGCTGGGCGCGCTATCTGTTCACCCCCAAACTAGCGGCGCCGCACGCGGCCGTGGCCATCGGAACGGCTTTTCTCCTGGCTCCCAGCGGCTGGCTGGCAAGGTTGTTCACTCCCTGGCTGACAGGCTGGGAAAGGCCTCCGGACGTGAGCATCGTGCACGACGAGTGGGGGATGTGCATGGCCTTCGGGTTGGCCCTCAAAGAGATTCCATTCCTGGTGCTCATGACCATGAGTGCCCTGAACCAGGTGCGGTCGAGCGAGAATCTGGCCGTTGCCCGCTCACTTGGCTACGGCCCGGCGACAGCCTGGATGAAGACGGTCTTTCCTCAGGTTTATCCGCAAATACGGCTCCCGGTGTACGCGGTGCTGGCCTTCTCCCTTTCGGTCGTGGACGTGGCCATCATCCTCGGCCCGACCAACCCGCCGCCTCTGGCCGCATACGTCTTCCGCCTCTTTTCCCACCGCGATCTGGCCATGCAATTCCCGGCCGCAGCCGGGGCGATGCTTCAGCTAGGGCTGGTGGCGGCCGGCATCGGGGTGTGGAGGCTGGCGGAATTGGCCGTTTCCCGATTGTTTCGAGGGTGGCTGACCGCGGGAAGCAGGGGAGGGGGAGTGCCGGTGGGGCGCGTCTGGGCTTGGTCCGCCCTGGGCATGTGCACCGGGGCGGCAGTGTTGGGCGCGGCGGTCATGGGTGTGTGGTCGCTGGCCAGAAGCTGGTGGTTTCCCGCGGCCCTGCCGAGCCGCTGGACTCTGGACAACTGGAGCCGCCACCTGGACAACCTGGCCGACCCGTTTTGGACCACGGTCGTCGTGGGGTGTGCGGCCACGGGGCTCGCCCTGGTGTTGGTCCTGGGCTGCCTGGAGAACGAGGACCGGCACCGTGTCCGCACCGAACGGCGCGCCTTGTGGTTGCTGTACGTGCCGCTTCTGGTGCCGCAGATAGGCTTTCTCTTCGGGCTGCAGGTGGTTCTGGTGCGACTGGGGGTGGACGGGGGCCTGGGAGCCGTTGTCTGGAGCCACTTGCTTTTTGTACTGCCCTACGTGTTTCTGGCCCTGGCCGACCCATGGCGATCCAAGGACGAGCGGTACGCCCGCACAGCTGCCTGCCTGGGATGTCCGCCCCGGCGAGTCTTTCTGCGGGTCAAACTGCCCATGCTTCTGCGTCCCGTCCTGTTCGCCGCGGCTGTGGGATTCGCCGTGAGCGTGGCGCAGTACCTGCCCACCGTCTTTGCCGGCGCGGGCCGCCAAGCCACCCTGACCACCGAGGCCGTGACGCTTTCCACCGGCGCGGACCGCCGGGTCATCGGGGTCTACGCCTTTGTCCAGGCGGCCCTGCCCATGCTGGTCTATCTGGCGGCGGTTGGGCTGCCGGGAAGAAGGAGGGAGTGAAGGCGGCAACGCGGCCCTGACTCCAGATTGGCTGCCCGCTCCACGGTCCCCGCGCGTCCTCGATCAGACGGCAATTCGTGAATTCGCCCCGGCGCTTGTCCAAGATGGGCGGTACGCGATATACTCGCAGGTAGGCAAATCCAGACTGTCTCTTCGGCGGAGAAAAGGCTTGCCCGACGCGCTCTTTTGGCCTAATCGGGGCTTGCCGGATTTTCCGGCCCGCGGCGGGAGCCGCCTCGAACTTCATTTTGAACAGTACAAGCCCCCGTTCGCCTTGACGGACGGGGCTTTTTCTTGGGGACCAACATGACGACGCAAGTCAACGAAGCCATCCGCAACATCGCCATCATCGCCCACGTCGACCACGGCAAGACCACTCTGGTTGACGCCATGTTCAAGCAGTCCGGAGTTTTCCGCGAAGGCAAGGAACTGGACGACAGGCTCATGGACTCGATGGACCTGGAGCGGGAGCGCGGCATCACCATCGCGGCCAAGAACTGCTCGGTGATGTGGAACGGGGTCAAGATCAACATACTGGACACCCCGGGCCACGCCGACTTCGGCGGCGAAGTGGAGCGGGCGCTGTCCATGGTGGATGGCGCGGTGCTGCTGGTGGACGCCTCGGAAGGTCCCCTGCC
Source organism: Desulfohalovibrio reitneri (assembly GCF_000711295.1). Taxonomy (NCBI): domain Bacteria; kingdom Pseudomonadati; phylum Thermodesulfobacteriota; class Desulfovibrionia; order Desulfovibrionales; family Desulfovibrionaceae; genus Desulfohalovibrio; species Desulfohalovibrio reitneri. The sequence continues at coordinate 19,056 of NZ_JOMJ01000001.1, forward strand.
GCAGACGCGGTTCGTTCTCAAAAAGACTCTGGACCTGGGACTTCGCGTGGTGGTGGCCATCAACAAAATCGACCGCCATGACGCCAGGCCCGACGAGGTGCTGCAGGAGATTTACGACCTCTTCATCGAGCTGGACGCGGACGACGAGCAGATCGAGTTCCCCGTGCTCTACGCCATCGGCCGCGACGGGGTGGCCTCCACGGAGCTGGACAACCCCAAGCCGGATCTGGCCGAACTGTTCGAAACAATCCTGGCGACCATCCACGCTCCTCGCTTCGACGATGAGAAGCCGTTTCAGATGCTGGTATCCGACCAGGGCTACTCCGATTTCCTCGGCCGGTTGGCAATCGGCAAGATAGCCAATGGCAGCGCCAAGAGCGGCCAACGCCTCATTCGCATCGGTGAAAGCGGCAAGCACGAGTCCCTGCGCGTGACCCGGTTGCAGGCCTACCAGGGCATGGAACTGAAGCCTGTGGACGGCGCCCAGCCGGGCGACATCGTGGTGCTCTCCGGGCTGGACACGGTGCGCATCGGCGACACCATCACCGTGGAGGGAGGCGAGGCCTTGCCGCGCATCTCCGTGGACGAACCCACAGTGTCCATGCGCTTTACCATCAACACCTCGCCCCTGTCCGGCCTGGAGGGCGACTTGGTGACATCGGCCAAGATCGGCGAGCGGCTGCGCAAGGAATCGCTGGCCAACGTGGCCGTGCAGGTGGAGGAGGACGACGAGGGGTTCATGGTCAAGGGACGCGGCGAGTTCCAGATGGCCATCCTTATCGAAACCATGCGCCGGGAAGGGTATGAGTTGAGTGTGGGGCGGCCCGAGGTCATCCTCAAGACGGACGGGAAGGGCGGCCTGCTGGAGCCCATGGAGCGGCTCTACGTCAACTGCGAGGAAGCCTTCACCGGTACGGTCACGGAAAAGCTCTCCCTGCGCAAGGGGCGGCTGATGAACCTGGTCAACCACGGCAACGGCCGGGTCCGGCTGGAGTTCTCCGTGCCCTCGCGAGGGCTCATCGGCTACCGCGACGAATTTCTCACCGACACCAAGGGCACCGGCATCATGACCTCCTATTTCGACGGCTACGACGCCCACCGGGGTGAGTTTCCCACCCGCCACACCGGCTCCATCGTCTCCGACCGCCGGGGCAAAGCCGTGCCGTACGCCCTGTTCAACCTGGAGCCGAGGGGAACCCTGTTCGTGCAGGCGGGCGAGGATGTCTACGAGGGTATGATCATCGGCGAGCATAACCGCGACTCCGACCTGGACGTGAACCCGTGCAAGGAAAAGAAGCTGACCAACGTCCGCGCAGCGGGCCGGGACGAGAACGTGGTGCTGACCAACGTGCTGCCGTTGACCCTGGAGCGGGCCATTCACTTCATCCGCGCTGACGAAGAGGTGGAGGTCACGCCCAAGAGCATCCGCCTTCGCAAGGCGGAACTCTCCGGCTCCCGGCGGCACACCATGCGCGGAGCCGCCAAGAAGGCCACAGGCTAGCGATCATGGCCTTTCCATCTCCCTTGAGGTAGATTTGGGTGGGAGATGGTGATGGAAAGGTTGCCGGAATATGGGCGCAGGCGATGGCGCCGCTCCGGACAGGGGGTGGTCCTGGGTGCGGGCGCGGCCGCGGGATGGGCTGTTCTGAGCGGTCTGCTGGGCCTTTGGGACGACGCCGGGCCCGTCTATCAGGTTTGGTTGTACGGCTACATGACCGTCGGCTCCATGGCCGCTTTCGGAGCTTTCGGTTTCTTCGCTGGCGTGCATGAGGAGCGGTTCGCCGAAATGTCTCTGGTGGACCACCTTACCCGGGCCTACAACACCCGCTCATTTCATGAAGCGCTTCGCGGCGAGTTCGCCAACGCCAAGCGCCACAATCGCCCCCTGTCCATCATTCTCCTCGACCTCGACCACTTCAAGCAGATCAACGACACCTTTGGGCACCAGGCCGGAGACGAAGTGCTCCGGGCGGTAGCCAGTACTGTTTCCGATTACATCCGCGAGGGGGATACGCTTTACCGCGTTGGTGGGGAGGAGTTCGCCGTGCTCATGCCGGAAACCCCGGCCTCGGGCGGAATGGCCCTGGCCGAACGCATCCGCGAGGCCGTCCGTGAAAAGCCGGTGGTGATCGGTAAGAGCGAGCGGGTCAACGTCCGCATGTCCCTGGGAGTGGCCGGAACCGACCGCATTCAGGCGGAAACGTCCACGGAGTTGTTCGCCAGCGTGGATCATGCCCTCTACGAGGCCAAGGAGGGCGGGCGCGATCGCAGCGTCATGGCCGAGGACATCCACTTCGGGGACAGCACCGAGGTCTGGGTGGAAGGCGGCTGGGGCGGAGGTTGAGATGCGTCGCCGCGTCCGCGTTCTTTTCTGGATGGGGGCGGTTGTTCTCCTCCTGTCCCTCGCCGGGCTGGCGGTCCTCATCCATTCACGGCGGGTGGAACCCATCGACCCGGCGAAGGCCGAATCCCTGGCGGACATCTTTGGCGGAGCGGCGACGTTTCCAGAGCCCGTTTACAAGGGCGTCGATTCGTCATCGTACTATGTGACCATGCGCGACGGCGTGCGCATCGCCGTGGACGTTAATCTTCCCAAAGGCTTGCCGGAAGGGGAGCGCGTTCCGGCGCTGTTTTCGGCCACCCGCTACTGGCGAGACTGGGACCTGTTGCCACCGCTGGACTTGTTGCTGGGCGCGGGCGGCGACACGCGGTTTTTCTGCTCCCATGGGTACGCCGTGGTCAAGATGGACGCCAGGGGCACCGGCGCCTCCTTCGGAAGCCGAGGATTTCCCTGGTCCGGGAATGAGCGGCGGGACTACCTTGACGTGCTGGACTGGGTCGCCTCCCGTCCCTGGTCCAACGGCCGGGTGGGTGCGCGGGGAGTCTCCTACGAGGGCACCGCGGCCGAGTTCATGGCCGCAATGGGCCACCCCGCGCTCAAGTGCGCCGCACCCATGTTCTGCCTGTACGACGCCTACCGCGACATCGCTTTCCCCGGCGGCGTGCTCAACGACTGGTTCGTTCGCAAGTGGGGGTTGTTCAACAACGCCCTGGACGCCAACACCCTGCCCGACTCCCTGCCCTGGCTGGCCCGCAGGCTGGTGCGCGGCGTGGAACCGGTGGACGGCAAAGACGGGGAGGAGTTGTTGCGACAGGCTGTGGCCGAGCACAGCGCCAACGGCGATATTTACACCAATGCCCGCAGCGTGACCTTTCGCGACGACGTGGCGCGCCCCGCTGGCGTTTCCATCAACACCTTCAGTCCCCACGCCTTCGCCGAGCAAGCCGAGCGGGCTGGAACTCCGCTGTACGCCTGGGGCGGCTGGTTCGACGGCGCCTACGCCCGTGCGCTTCTTTCGCGGTTCAGGGGACTGGACGTGCCCCAACGGGCGGTCATCGGACCCTGGAACCATGGGGCGGCTTCGGTGGATGATCCCTTCCTGCCTGACGACGCCGGGGTCCAGCCGGGCGAAACCGCGCGGTTGTGGGAGCTCCTGCGATACTTCGACTACTTTCTCAAAGAGCGGGGACGACGCCCGGAAGATGGCTTGTTCTACTTCACCCTTGGTGAAGGAGCGTGGAAACGCACCGACGTCTGGCCGCCCCAGGGGCAAAGGCGGCGAAATCTCTTTCTGGCCGGTCCGGGGCAACTCTCCTTTGAAACTCCTGAAAGCGACGGCGAGGAAACCTACAAGGTGGATTTCCGGGCCGCTTCCGGCTCATCCAACAGGTGGCGAACCCAGCTTGACCGGGGCGCTGTGCGCTATCCAGACCGGGCAGAACGAGACCAGCGGCTTTTGCTCTACGAGTCGCCTCCCCTGGATGGACCGCTGGAATTGACCGGCTCGCCTGTTCTGCACCTGTACTTGGCCCTGGACGGCACAGACGGCGCGGTGCATGCCTATCTGGAGGCGGTGGACGAGAAAGGGACCCCGCGCATGCTCACCGAGGGAACGCTGCGGATGCTGCATCGCGCGGAATCCGAAGATTCTTCTCCCTATCCCGTGCCCGGGCCGTACCGAACCTTCCGACGCGCGGACGGGATGGTTTTGAATCCTGGTGAAATAGCGGAAGCGGCCATCGAGATGCTGCCCACCTCCGTGCTCATCCCGCGCGGCCACCGACTACGCCTGGCCCTGGCCGGGGCCAACGCTTCCCAGTTCGCACGCATTCCGGTTCAGGGCGGCTTGAGCTGGTCCGTGAAGCGCGGCCCGGCTTTCCCTTCCCGGCTCGATTTACCGGTCATACCCCGCTGACCCCCGAACACGGCGCGAAACCTGGTTTCGTTGCGCATTTCGTTTCCAGATCGTGTTTTTGACACGATTTTGAGATTCGTATACGCATGGCGCATCAGCTTTCATGATGAAATCACACTCAAGTGGTCCGTAATTCCGGGAGGCAGCCATGGGCAGGGTTTTTTTCATTCTTCTCATTCTGTTGACAGCTGTTTCCGCGCCCGCCGCGGAAAACCGGCACGTCACGGATGCCCTTGGCCGACAGGTCGCGGTACCGTCCGAAGTGGAACGCGTTATCTGCTCCGGACCGGGGTGCCTGCGGCTGCTCACCTATTTGCGGGCGCAGGACATGGCAGTGGGTGTGGACGACATGGAAAAAAGGCGTCCGGCCTTCGACGCCCGGCCATACGCCCTGGGGCATCCCGAGTTTAAGAAGCTCCCCCTGTTCGGCGAGTTCCGGGGACACGATAATCCGGAACTCATCGCCTCCCTCGATCCGGCGCCGCAGGTCATTCTCAAGACGTATCCCACAATGGGGCACGATGCCGCCGAATTGCAGGCCAAGACAGGTATTCCCGTGGTCGGCTTGGAGTACGGCGATCTGGTCAATTACCGGGAGCAGCTGAACCACGCCCTGCGAACCATGGGGCGGGTGGTCGGCAAATCTGAACGGGCCGAGGAGGTGATCAATTACTTTGACGGCGCGATAGCCGATCTCCATGAGCGGTCAGGGGATGTTGCAGATCCCCGCCGGCCAACTTGCTACGTGGGTGGCATCGCCAAGAAGGGGCCGCACGGTTTTCAATCCACCAACCCCACGTATCCGCCCTTCGTGTTTACCAACGCGGACAACGTGGCCAGCGACCCCTCCCTGACCGGGCGAGCCCGCCAGCACGCCAACGTGGCCAAGGAGATGCTCCTGGTCTGGGATCCAGATGTCCTTTTTTTGGACCTGGCCACCATGCAACTGGCGGGGGCCGCCTCCGGCCTGCACGAACTGCGCACCGACCCGGTTTACCAAGCTCTTTCAGCGACCGGAGAGGGGAGGGTGTACGGGCTGCTGCCGTACAACTGGTACACCAAGAATTTCGGAACCATTCTGGCCAACGCCTACTTTGTGGGCAAAACCCTGTACCCGGAGCGGTTCGACGACGTTGACCCGGCGGCCAAGGCGGACGCCATCTATTCCTTTCTGGTCGGCGAGTCCGTATTCGACCGCATGAACGAGTCGTTCCGGGGAATGGCGTACAGGCGAATTCAGGTGGCCGAATAAATGCACTTCCACGACGGCGCCGTACCAGAGGAATACCTGCGGTATACGGGGCGCAAGAAGCTCCTGCTTGCTCTGGGCGTTACCCTCTCGGCCTGCATGCTGGTGGCGGCCGTGTCCGTGGGGTCGGCCGGGCTGCCGGTACACGAAGCCGTGGCCAGCCTGCTGGGCATGGGCGACGACAAGCGGATCGACCTCATCGTCTGGTCCATCCGCCTCCCACAGGCCCTGACGGCAATCACAGCTGGGGCCGGACTGGCCGTTGCCGGGGCGGTCATGCAGTCCATTCTGCGCAACCCCCTGGGGTCGCCGTTCACCCTCGGCATTTCACAGGCTGCGGCGTTCGGAGCGGCCTTTTCCGTCATGGTGCTTGGTTCCGGGATCATGACCTCCACCAACGCCGGCGCTGTGACCATTGCCAACCCCTATCTCACCACGGCCACGGCCTTCTGTTTCTGCCTCTTGGCGGCCTGCGTCATTATCGCCGTTTCCAGGGTGCGCGGGGCGTCTCCGGAAACCATGGTGCTCTGCGGCGTGGCCTTGGGGTCGCTGTTCACCGCGGGCACCATGTTCCTGCAGTACTTCGCGGACGATGTGCAGTTGGCGGCCATGGTCTTCTGGACCTTCGGGGACGTTGCCAGGGCGAGTTGGCGGGAGTTGGCCTTCATCGCCATGGTTGTCGTCCTGTCTTCGATTTACTTTCTCTTTCAGTCCTGGAACCTCAACGCCATCGACGCGGGCGACGAAACGGCCAAGGGCCTGGGCGTGCGCGTGGAGCGGCTTCGACTGGTGGGCATGCTGGTGGCTTCCCTGCTGACCGCGGTGGTGGTTTCCTTCTTGGGCATCATTGGCTTTGTGGGGCTGGTTACACCGCACATGGTGCGGCGACTCATCGGCGGCGACCACCGCTACCTGCTCCCAGCGACCATCGTGCTCGGCGCGCTGCTATTGCTGGCTGCGGACACCGCCGCTCGGCTGCTTCTGGCTCCGCACATCCTGCCCGTTTCCGTGCTCACGGCCTTCCTCGGCGCGCCGGTTTTTCTGCTCCTTATCCTGCGGAGAAGAAGCTGATGCTCGCGGTCAACGACATCACCTTCGCTTACAACGGGCACAAGGTATTGCGCCGCGTGAATCTATCGGTTCCCCCCGGTAGCCTGACCGCCGTGCTGGGACCAAACGGCGCGGGCAAGACCACTCTGCTCAAGTGTGTCAACGCCATCCACTCCCCTGGCGGCGGGGCGGTCATGGTGGACGGCCGTGAGGTCTCGCGACTGGGACCGGAGGACATTGCCCGGCTGGTGGGCTACGTGGCCCAGCGCACGGAACCGGCCAGGCTTACCGCATTCGATGCCGTTCTCATGGGCCGCAGGCCGCACGTGCGCTGGCGCGTGTCCCGCCACGACCTGGAAACCGTGGACGCGGCCCTCAAGCGATTGGGGCTCGCCGACCTGGCCATGCGGCACATCGACGAGATGAGCGGCGGCGAATTGCAGAAGGTGGCAGTGGCCAGGGCGCTGGTGCAGGAGCCGCGCCTGCTTTTGCTGGACGAGCCAACCAGCTCCCTGGATCTGCGCAACCAGATCGAAGTGCTGCGCATGGTGCGGCGGGTGGTGGACGAGCACGGCGTGGCCGCGCTGATGACCATGCACGACCTGAACACCGCCTTGGCCACTGCGGACCGCTTCGTTTTCCTCAAGGAAGGGCGGGTCCAGGGGTGTGTGGACAAAAGCGGAATAACCGCGGAAATCATTTCGGAGGTTTACGGGCTTCCGGTGGACATCGAAACCGTGCGGGGGTTGCCTGTGGTGGCTCCACGCATGGATTGGAGGACGGCATGACTTGCGGGATCCCCTGGGAAAGAATCCAAGCGGTGATTGATTTCCATGGCCACTCCTGCCCCGGGCTGACCATCGGCGTGCGCGCGGCGGAAATGGCCCTGCGCGACCTGGGCCACGCTTCGGAGAGCGATCTTGTTGCCGTTGTGGAAACGGACATGTGCGGCGTGGACGCCATTCAGTTCCTCACAGGTTGCACGTTCGGCAAGGGCAACCTCGTGCATCGCGATTACGGCAAGATGGCCTTTTCCTTTTACGACAGGTCGTCGGGGAAGGGGGTCCGGCTGCTCCTGCACCCCGAAGCCCAGGGCGAAATGGGGGCGGAAATGCGGGATTTGATGGGCAAGTCAGCCCGGGGGGAGGCTTCCGAAGTGGACCGGACGCGCCTGGATGAACTCCGCGAGGCCGTGCAGCGGCGCTACATGGAGCTGCCCCTCGAGGTGTTGTTCGAAGCTAAGGATGCCCCGCCGCCACCCAGCCCGGCCCGGATTCTGGAGACCCTTACCTGCGCCGCGTGCGGGGAGGGCGTCATGGAATCGAGGAGCCGCCGAATGGGTGGCGAAACGCTCTGTATTCCCTGTTTCCAGGACGGAGAGCAGAAACGCTGACCTTGACCAGCACTCCCCCCAGGCACTACACCGGCTCGATACAAAATGCACAAGGGGAGAGCTACATGCAGACACGCACCGTTTTGTGGATAGAGGGCGACGGTATCGGGCCCGAGGTTTGGGCCGGAGCGCGCCCCGTTCTGGACGCCGCCGTGGAGAAGGCCTACGGCGGCGAGCGCAAGCTGGAATGGAAGGAACTGCTGGCCGGAAAGAAGGCCTTCGAGGCCACCGGCGAGTATCTGCCTCAGGAAACCATGGACGCCCTGCGCGGCGGCGATCTGGCCATGAAGGGCCCGCTGGAGACCCCGGTGGGCGGAGGCTACCGTAGCCTCAACGTCACCCTGCGCCAGGTGCTCGACCTGTACGCCTGCATCCGCCCGGTGCGTTACTTCCAGGGCATCCAGTCTCCGGTGAAGCACCCGGAGAAGGTGGACATGGTGGTCTTTCGGGAGAACACCGAGGACGTGTACGCGGGCATCGAATGGGCCTCCGGCTCGGACGAGGCCAAGCGGGTCATCTCCTTCCTGCGCGACGAAATGGGCGCGGCGGTGGACGCCAGCGCGGGCGTGGGCGTGAAGCCCATCACCCCGGGCGGCTCCAAGCGGCTGGTGCGCAAGGCCTTGCAGTACGCGGTAGAGCGCGACCGCTCCTCGGTCACCCTGTCCCACAAGGGCAACATCATGAAATTCACCGAGGGTGCCTTCCGCGCCTGGGGGTACGAGGTGGCCGCGGACGAGTTCGCCGACAAGGTCATGACTGAGCAGGAGGCGAACGAGGGCGGCTCCAAGCCCATCGTCATCAAGGACCGCATCGCCGACGCCCTGTTCCAGCAGGTGCTCATGTACCCGGAGCAGTACGACGTCATCGCCACCACCAACCTCAACGGCGACTACATCTCCGATGCCCTGGCGGCGCAGGTTGGCGGCCTTGGGCTGGCCCCCGGGGTGAACATGTCCGACGAGATCGCCTTCTTCGAGGCCACCCACGGCACCGCCCCCACCATCGCGGGCAAGGACCTGGCCAATCCCGGTTCCCTCATTCTCTCCGGGGCTATGCTCCTGGAGCACATCGGCTGGGATGAAGCGGCCAAGCTCATCCACGCTTCGGTGGAGAAGGTTCTCTCCGGCGGCCGCGTCACCGTGGACCTGGCCGGGCAGATCGAAGGCGCGGAGCAGGTGGGTTGCAAGGAGTTCGGCCAGCTGATCGGCGAAAACCTGTAGCCAGCCGCGCGTACTGAACGACCATGGGCGGCTCCTTCGGGGCCGCCCTTTTTTCTTGCGCTAGAGAAAGATGAGGCCCAGGACCACCACCACGCCCAGTGCGGGCAGTAGGTCGCCCAGCCGGACGTACTTGAGTTCCAGCAGATTGATGGAGATGCCTAGGATGAGCACGCCGCCCACGGCGGTCAGTTCGCCGACAAGGGCGTCGGTGAGGACGTTTTGCAGCTGCGCGGCCAGCAGGGTCAGGCCGTACTGGTAGGCGAAAAGAGGCAGAGCGGAGAAGAGCACCCCGACCCCGAAGGTCGAGGCAAGGGCGATGGAGGCGAAACCGTCCAGCAGGGACTTGGTCAGCAGCAAGGTGGGGTCGCCACGCAACCCTTCGTCGAACGCGCCCACGATGGCCATGGAGCCGATGCAGTAGAGCAGGGTGGCTGTGAGTAGCCCCTCGGTGAACTTCTCGTTGCGGGAGCGCACCACCTTTTTCAGCCTGTCGCCCAGGGAGGCCAGAAAGTCCTCCAGTCCGAAGGCCGCACCGATGATTCCGCCGATGATGATGGAGAAAATGACGATGAGCGGTTCGGCCATTTCCAGGGCCATGTCCATGCCCACGGCCAGGGTGCACAACCCCAAGCCCTGAAAGACCACCAAGCGCACCCGCTGCGGGAAGCGGGCGCCCAGCAGCAGGCCGATGGTGCCGCCCACCAGGATGGCGACGACGTTGACTATGGTGCCTAGAGGGAAAACGTCCATGGCTGCTCCGAAGCGACAGCAGCTATCATGCCCGGTGTCGTACGGCAAGAAAAAGCCTTGAGACACGGGGACTCCGGGCGTATTGGTAGGAAATGGAAAAGTACGGACGGTCTTTGGAGCGGGCATGATAGAAATACTGGACGAAAGCCATGGCGATACGGTCGGTATGCGCGTGGACGGCGGAATTTCCGTGGAAGATTAGCGCAGAGTGGAATCGGACCTGGAAAAGGTTTTCGCCGAGCACGGCAAGGTGAACGTAGTCGCCGTGGTGGAGAGTATGGAAGGCTACGGCTTCAAGGAGTTTCTGGAGGATTTGCGCTTTGTGTTCAAGCACTGGAGCCAGTTCCAGCGTGTAGCCGTGGTCGGCCGGTCTGAATGGATGAAGCTGGCCGCCAAGGTGGATTCCGCCCTGGCCCCGTGGGAAGAGCGCTTTTTCACGCCCAACCAAATCGAGCAGGCATGGAAATGGGCCAAAGGCAAGGCTTGACAGGTCCGCTCGCCGTTCCCTAGATAAGCCGTCACCCACCGTGCCGGGATGGCGGAATTGGTAGACGCAGCGGACTCAAAATCCGCCGGTAGCAATACCTTGTGGGTTCGAGTCCCACTCCCGGTACCACAATAATACCAGCGCTTTAGGCGCACAGAAAAGCCCGCTTGGCCGCATCGAAGAATGCGCAGCCGGGCTTTTTGTCTCCCTGTTGTCCCCAATGGGTATGCGATGGAGTGATGCCGGAAAAACGGAATGAGGCGGGTGGTGGGGCCTCCCAGTCCGGGCTGAGCCCGGCAACCCCACATATCGCTCCGCACCGAGTGGTTCGGTGGTGCTACGGCCGGGAGATTCATCACCGTGTCGCACCCGCCTCATAAAAAAACGTAGTGCATGAAACGGCCGAGGTAAATTGGCGGCCAGTGGAGATTTTTCGGAATAATGCCAGGAAGGGGACGTCATTCGCTGATGGACAATGTGATCTCACGTTCAGCGAGGGTGGCGGATTTTGCTCCAGCGCAGCTGGACTTGGCCACCAGGTTGACCATGAAGCGGAATATGTATTCGCCCGGAACAGGACAGGTTATGGTGCTCTCGGGTACGCCGGAAAGGACTTCCGGGGTTCCGCCTTCCGGACCGGACAGTCGTGTTACCAGATTGGTCATGTAGAATCCGGGCGGAAGCCGGGGAGGTTTCACCGATACCACTATGACAATGGGGTCGCCGACCGTGCCCGAATAGTGATCGCGGGGAAAGGTGACTTTCATGGGCGGGACACCCAGGGGGCAGGCCTCGGTTGATTGCCGCGCTTCCGCCGGCTCGGCTAGGGCGATGCACCCCAGCAGAAGGACCAGGGCGGCGATGATGCTTGTCCGCATGTTGTTTACTCCGTACTGGGTATGGTAGCTACTCATCAGGAGAAGGGGAAGATCCAGTGTCGAACAGCCATGCCGAAGTACGTACGATCCGGACGGCCGCGGACATTCTTTTGTCCTTGCGCGGCGCGTCCCGCGTGGAATCGTTTCTGGAAAAGTGGAAACGGAACATGGACCTTGCCGGGTATCTTGAGCATACCACGGCCAAGCGTGAGGACTGCATTCGCTCCTACGAGGGTTTTTTGGAACCTGTTTGGGCGGACGCGCAGGGCGCTGGCGCGAGGGGGTTCGCCCAACTGATCTCCAACGACGACGGCTGGGCGGACGCAGTGGTGGAGATGGCCCGACGGCATCGCTCCCGGGGAGTGACGCCGGAGATGTTCATCGGCTGCTTCGAGACGCTTGTGCAGTCGATTGAAGAGATTGTCACCGAGATGGAGGCCCCGGCGGCCGAGGCCCTCAAGGCGGGCACGACGCTTCGGGCCTACGCCGACGCCCTGGTGGCCGTCCTTGTGGCGGACTGGTCCGCCTCTTCCAGCCGGGACATGCTGGCGGAGCTGGATGGGGCCAATAGGCAACTGACTCTGCAGAAGAACAAGTACGAGAACATCCTGGCCTCCACCTCCGACGTGGTGCTGGTTGTGGACGACGAAGGCCGCATTGTGGAGGCCAACGAGTCCGCGTGCATGTATCTGGACGAAAGCCGCTTTCATGAGCCCGTGTGGGACGTCTTGGGACTGGAAGCCGGTGGCATGGAGGATCTCGCGTCCTTCTATCCCCCTGACGTCGCCCACGAGATCAGCCTGTACGACGAGGAGTTTTTCTTCGAACTGCGCGTGGTGCCGCTGCATTCGGTCAGCCTAGCATCCACCGGATACCTCTTCCTGCTGACCAACATCACTCAGCACGTCAAACAGCGCGAGATTCTGGAAGAGAAGGTGAGGGAACGGACCAGCGAACTGGAACAGGAAAAGAACCGCCTTGAGGAAATGAACATCACCCTGCGCAACGTCATGGGGTCCATCGAGAACGACCGCAAAGACCTTGAGCGTTCCATCTCAGCGACGGTGGAAAACCTTCTGCTTCCCACCATGTCGCGGCTCAAGAACGAGGGCTCCGCCGCCGTGCGCAAGGGCTACATAGACATCATCGAAGACCAGCTCTCGCGCTTGCACACCGGTGGCGAATCCGGCGCCGAGGCGCATCTGCTCAAGCTCACGCCCACAGAAATGCGCATCTGCCAGTTCATTCAGGCGGGGTCGGCCTCCAAGGACATCGCCGAGGCCATGAACCTTTCCCTGACAACGGTGCAGACCCACCGCCGAAACATTCGCAAGAAGTTCGGCCTGCATAACAGCAACGTGAACCTCTACAATTTTCTGCACAGCGGACATAAAGGCGTCGACCTGGCCGACTGAGTAGAAAAACATACCCACTCTTTCCTCATTTTCTCAACTGGAAGGACTCCCCGCGTCACGCGAAAAGGGGAGTCATGGAATACCGCTGTTCCGAATCCGACATCACCGGAGTTGCCGCGCGGCCGTTGCGCGATTTCTTCGCCGCGGTCACGAAGGATGACATGCGTGCCGCGTTCGAACTGTTGGCGGCGGACGACCCGGATGCGCCACGCGTTTCCGACTGGGACGAGGTGGAGTTCGCCTTCAACAGGTTCTTTGTGGGACCTGCCAAGTTGCAGGCCGCGCCGTACGCCTCTGTTCACCTGGACCCGGAAGCGAGTCTCATGAGCGAGTCCACACTGGCGGCCAGGGGGGTGTACGACGCCCTGGGGCTGGCCGTGCCTGATCGGGCCATGCCCGACGATCACATCGCCTACGAGCTCGACGGGGCCATCGCCCTACGTTTCGCCGCCCAGCACGTCGAGCCCGAACGAAGCGGGGATTTGGCCGACCTTCGGCGGCAATTCATCACGGAGCACATGGGAAAGTGGATTCCGGCCTTCGCGCAAAGCGTGAGGCAAGCGGGGCCGCCGCCCGCCATCGAGTACGTAGCGCGCCGCCTGGAAGGCTGGCTCGAGGCGGAGATGGACGAGGCGGACGAGGCCGTAACCAGGGGCTAGGAGGACAACATGGTCAAGGAAACCATCAGGGACGCCACAGGGCTTTCGAGACGCAGGTTCCTGCAGGGGATGCTGGCCACCGGGGCCGTGACCCTGCTGCCCTGCGGGCTGTTGCGGCCCACCACGGCCAAGGCCAAGCAGGTGTATGAGGGAAACTACGAGATTTTCCGCAACGCCTGCCCCAGAAACTGCTACGACACCTGCAGTATCAAGACCTACGTCAAGGACGGCGTGGCCCGGTTCGTGGAAGGCGCACCGGAGTCCACCTTCACCAGGGGCGGGCTGTGCGTGAAGGGCAACACCTACATCCGGTACAGCTACAGCCCGGACCGCATCAAATACCCCATGGAGCAGCAGGGCCGGGGCACCGGCAACTGGAAGCGCATCTCCTGGGACGAGGCCTTGGACAAGATCGCCCGCAAAATGCTGGACATCAAGGAGCGCGACGGCTCCCTGCTCGGGCTGGGACTGACCAAGTATTCCGGAAACTTCGGCATCACCAACTACGTGGTGGAGGGCATGATGTCCTCCCTGGGCTACACCACGCGTTTTGTGGGCACGCCCTGCTGGCCCGCCGGCATCGACGCCCAGAACTACGACATGGGCGGCATGTGGTGCAACGACCCCGAGGACATGGTCAACTCCAAGTACATCATCGTCTGGGGAGCCAACCCGGCGTGGTGCTCCGTGCATTCCATGAAGTACATATACGCGGCCCAGGAAGCCGGGGCCAAGGTGGTGGTCATCGATCCGGTCTTCACCCAGACCGCGGCCAAGGGCGACGAGTACTGGCAGGTTAAGACCTCCTCCGACGGCGCGCTGGCTCTGGGCATGTGCCGCCATATCCTGGACAAGGGCATGGTGGACCGCGATTGGGTCAAGGACAACTCCATCGGCTTCGCCGAGTTCGAGCAATATCTGCGCGACAACGTCACCGTGGAGTGGGCTTCGCAACTCTCCGGCGTGCCCGCAGAGCGCATCACCAAGGTGGCCGAGGAGTTCGCCGCGGCCAAGCCCGCCACCATCTGGCTGGGCTACGGGCTGCAACGCCACGTCAACGGCGGGGCCACGGTGCGCTCCATCGACGCCCTGGTGGCCATGACCGGAAACGTGGGCAAGGAGGGCGGCGGCGCCCGCTACGGCCACCTACACACCTGGGGCTTCAACTACCACGCCTTGATTCAGAAGCAGCCCGCAGGCTCCGTGGGCTGGACCGGCGAGGGCGGCCCCAAGGGCGAGTTCGACTTCAGCGGCGGCGCGGGGGAGATCGACTTCACCGACCGCTCCGTGAACATCAACAAGACCGCCCAGGCCATCCTGGACACGGACAACCCGCCCATCCGCATGCTGTGGGTGTCCTGCAAGAACGTCTTCTCTCAGGACTTCGACCGAAATAAGATGCTCAAGGCTTTCGACAAGCTGGAGACGGTGGTGGTCGTGGACCATTTCTTCAACCAGACGGTGGAGCAGGCGGACATCGTCCTGCCGGCCACCACCAACCTGGAGGAATGGACCATCAACGCCTCCTATTGGCACTACTGGCTGTCCATCAACCAGCCAGCCATCGAGCCCATGTACGAGGCCAAGTCCAACATGGAGATCGCGGCCGCGCTCTCCAAGAAGATCAACTCCCTCGCCCCGGGCTCCTGCACCTTCCCCGAGGAGGTGGACACCCGCGAGTGGACCGCCAAGGAGTTCAACAAGGGCATCTACGACCTCTTCGGCATATCGAGCTGGGAAGAACTGCTCAAAGGGCCGGTGAAGGCCAAGATGCACCCCGCCTCCTGGCACGACGGCAAGTTCGCCACGCCCTCGGGCAAGTACGAGTTCAAGTCGGAGTTGTGCGCCGAACACGGCCACAACGCCCTGCCGGTGTACGTGGAGCCCCGCAAGCCCTACGACCGGCTCAGGCTGCTCACCCCGCACTCCAAGTTCAACATCCACTCCCAGTTCCAGAACCTGGACTGGATGGCCGACTTCCACAACGAGCCCATCGTCTACGTCCACCCCAAGGTCGCCGCCGACAGGGGTATCGAGGACGGGGACATGGTCCGGGTCTTCAACCAGGTGGGAGAGGAGCGGCTCAAGGCCCACATCACCACCAATGTGCCGCCGGACGCCATCATGATGTACGAGGCCTGGTACGCGGGCAAGAGCTACAACTGCAACATCCTGGTGGATGACACCTCCGCGGACATGGGCAAGTACAAAACCGGTTCGCCGGGAGTGGCCATCCACGATCAGTTTGCCGACATCGCCAAGGCCTAGGGAGGCATGCCATGAAAAAAAGACTCGGCTTCTACGTCGACGCCAAGCGCTGCATCGGGTGCTACACGTGCGCCATGGCGTGCAAGAACCAGTACCACCAAGTAAACGGCGTGGTCTGGCGCGACATCTACGACCTCAAGGAGGAGCTCTTCCCGCACCGGGAGCGGGCTTTCTACTCGCTGGCTTGCAACCACTGCGAGAACCCCACGTGCCTGGAGGTCTGCCCTGTGGTGGCCTATTACAAACGGGATGACGGGGTTGTGGTCCACGAGCAGGAGAAGTGCATCGGCTGCGGCAACTGCATCCGCTCCTGCCCCTACGGCGCGCCGCGCTACAACCCGGTGGAAAAGCGGGCGGAGAAGTGCAGCCTGTGCTGGCAGCGGCTGGACGCCGACCTGCTGCCCGCCTGCGTTTTGAGCTGCCCCACCGACGCCCTGCAGCTCATTGACCTGGCCACCTTCGATGAACCGAACGCGGTCCAGTTCCCGCCGGGCTATCCCCGCATGAGGAGGCTGAACCCGTCCACACGTTTCCGCATGGCGGAAATGCCCAAAATCTACAGGAGGGAAGACGTATGACACCTTCTGATCTTCCTCTCGTGTTCTTCACCGTGCTGAGCCAGCTGGCCATCGGCATGGTGCTTGTCAGCGTATTCCGAGGCAGAACGGCCGAGGGGCCGGAAGCCGGCGGGAGAATTGAATGGCTCACCGCAGGGGGACTGCTGCTGGCAGCGCTGGTGGCTTCCCTCTTCCATCTGGGGCACCCCCTGGGCGCGCCCAACGCCATCAAACACCTCGGTTCGGCCTGGCTCTCGCGGGAGGCGCTGTTCTTCGGCCTGCTGCTGGCCCTCATCGTGCTCACCGCCCTCACCGGGCTCAAAAGTACCCTGGCCCGGATCACGGCCCTGGTCGGCGTGATCGCCCTGTTTGTCCAGGGCATGACCTATTCGCCGCCCAGCTTCCCCGCCTTGAACAACGGCCTGCCGTTCGTCTTCTTCGCCATCTCCGCGGTTGTGCTTGGTGCCGGGTTCGGGTCTTACTTCGCGCCCAAGTCCAAGCAGGGGATGCTCACCCGCGTGCTGACCTACGGGTTGGTACTGGGACTGGTGGTATTCCTGGTCGTCCCCTGCGTTTGGCTCTCTGGCGGGGAGATCATGGAAATGACGGCCATGGGCTGGCTGACCTCGCCCCTGTACTGGGTGCACATCATCGTCGGGCTGGCCATTCCTTTGGCCGCTGTGCTGTTCGCCGGGCGAATTCAGCCCTGGGTGCCGATCCTGCTGCTTGTGGGAGCGTTCTGCGGCCGCCTGGTCTTCTACCTGGAGACAGTGCATACAGCGGTCAACATGGGCGGCATGTACTAACACCGCACACATCCGAACGGCGCGGGCTTCGGCCCGCGCCTTCTCTTTCTTCATGGCGGACCGCACACGCATAGAAGTCACCGAGGCGACCTGGAACCCGATTACGGGATGCTCGTCCGTGAGCGAGGGATGCCGCCGTTGCTACGCCGCCCGCTTCGCCAAGCGGCTGGCCGGGCGGTACGGCTACCCTCAAGAGAACCCCTTCGCCGTGACAGTTCATTCGGACCTGTTCGGCCAGCCTGGTGCATGGCGGAAGCCGCGCCATATCTTCACTTGCTCCATGGGCGACTTGTTCCACGCCGACGTGCCGGGCGAGGCATTGCAACGGGTTGTCCGGGCCATGGCCGAGAACACCCGTCATACCTACATGGTCATCACCAAGCGTCCGGAGCGCATGGCCGCCTTTATACGTGGGCTGCATTCAAGCCTGCGGGCACTGCTCAAGGAAATCCTGTGGCTTGGAGTGACGGTGGAAAATCAGGAAAGGGCGGAAGAGCGCCTTCCCTGGCTGGTGGAGAACTGGCCCGGGCTGCGGCTGGCCTGCGTTGAGCCCATGTTGGGGCCGGTGGACCTTTCCCCATGGCTTGGAGGGGAGCGCGGCCTGGACTGGGTTATCTGCGGCGGCGAAACAGGACCCGGCGGACGGACCATGGACCCGGACCACGCCCGCGGCTTGCGCAACGCCTGCCTGGAAGCCGGTGTGCCGTTCTACCTCAAACACTTCGGCGGACCCGATAAGAAGCTGACCGGACGTACCCTGGACGGACGCACCTGGGACCAGATGCCGCCATACCGACGATAACCCCCGCTAACCAATGCGAAAAAGGGCCGGGCTCCCGAACAGGAACCCGGCCCTTTTGCATAGCCGGTTGCGAGTCGGAAACGGCCTACTTGGCGTAGTCCACCAGCTTGCCGCCCTTGTAGATCTTGCGCTGGTAGCTTTCGCTGACCTGCATGCCGTCCTCGTCAAAGGTCTTGTCGCCGGTGACGCCCTTGTACTTGGTGGAGACTTCCTTGAGGGCGGCCGCCACGGCGTCGGAATCCGTGGTGCCGGTCTTCTGGATGGCCAGGGCGGCCATCATGGCGGCGTCGTAGGCATAGGCACCGAAGGCGGTGGCCGGGGCCTTGCCGAACTCGCCCTTGAAGGGCTGGGCGTACTCATCCTGGTAGAAGCTGCCGGAAACACCGACCACCAGTCCCTTCACGCCTTCGGCGATCTCGGGCATTTCGGCCACCTCGTTGGTCCACATGGTCATGTACGGGGCGTACCAGCCCTTGGGCGGGGTGTGGCCGCGCTCGTAGGCCTGGCGGAAGATCAGTCGGGCCTCGGTGCCGTAGGCGGTGTAGAAGACGGCCTCGGGCTCGGTGCCGAACAGGGAGGCCAGCTCGGAGCGATAATCGGACTGCTTGAGCTTGTAGCGCACCGTGGAAACGCACTCGCCCCCGGCCTTCTCGACCTCGGGGCAGGTGTTGACCTCGACGCCCACACCGAAGGGGTTGTTGGGGACGATGGAGCCGAAGCGTTCGGCGCCGGAGTCCTCCAGGGCGAACTTGGCAACGGCCGCGCCGGCAACGTCATCCAGGCCGATGGAGCTGAAGAAGTAGGGGCCCACGTCGCGCAGCTTGGGGGAGGTGGCGCCCACGCCGATCTGGATGACGCCCTGACTGTTGGTGAACTGGCCGGTGGGCACGGTGATACCGCTGGAGAACTCGCCCAGCACCAGGTCCACCTTGTCCACGTTCAGCAGCTTCCGCACGGCGTCCATGGCCGCCTGGGGACGAGACTCGGTGTCCTCGACAACCTCGTTGACATCCCGCCCCAGCAGGCCGGGGCCGATCTTGACGGTGGAGCCGTCGTTCATGGGCACTTCATACCCGGCGTTGATGCGTTTCACGGCAAGCTCCATGCCGCGCTGCATGTCCTGGCCGAGGTTGGCGTTGGTGCCGGTGAGGGACGTGATCATTCCGAACTCGACCGGTTCCGCGCCGAAGGACGCGGCCGGGAGCAGAAGGCCCAGAACGAAGGCCGTAAGGATAAGCTTTTTCAACTGCATGCTACCTCTCTACGTTTGCGGTTGGAATGGAAATCGGGGCGGCAAATCCGCCCTGTCCGCGCCTTGGGCGCGGTTTACTGGGAGCCCAGATAGGCTTCCTTGATTCGCTCGTTGTCCAGAATGTTTTCAGGGGTGTCGTCGAACTCGTTGCGGCCGCTGGCCAGGACGTAGCCCCGGTCGGAGATGTCCAGCGAACGCTTGGCGTCCTGCTCCACGATGATGATGGAAGCGCCGGCGTCCCGGATTTCCTCGACCTTCTGGAAAACCGCCTCGGCCATGCCGGGGGAGAGAGCGGCGGAGGGTTCGTCCAGCAAAAGCAGGTCGGGGTCGAGCATGACCGCGCGGGCCAGGGCAAGCATTTGGCGTTCGCCGCCGGAAAGGCAACTGGCTTCCTGCTTGCGCCGCTCCTTGAGCTTGGGGAAGTGTTCGAAGACTTCGGCCATGCGCTTCTTCAGCTTCTTTTTGGACAGGCTGTAGCCGCCGATGACCAGGTTTTCCTCCACGGTGAGGCTGGGAAAGACGTTACTGAGCTGCGGCACGAAGGTGATGCCGCGTTTGACACGTTCGTGCGGGGGCAGGTTGGTGATGTCGTCCCGTTTGTACTTGATTTTACCGTTGTTGGGCTTGAGATAGCCCATCAGGGTCTTGAGCAGGGTGGACTTGCCAGCACCGTTGGGCCCGATGATGGAGATGATGCCGTCTCCCCGGTCCATGCGGAAGTCCACGTCGTGCAGAATGTCGGCTTTGCCGTAGCCGGCGGTGATGTCCTTCATGTCGATGGTGGGCATGGGATTCTCCTTGTCAGGCCGCGGCCGTGTCGTCCGCGGGTTCGTCTCCGCCGCGCGGGGCGGCGAGGTAGGCTTCGAGCACCTTTGGGTCGTTGAGCGTCGGTTCCACGTCCCCGCTGGCGATGATCTCGCCCGCGTCGAGGACGGCCACGGTGTCGCAGACCGTGCGCACGAAATTCATGTTGTGTTCCACGATGAGGAAGTTTTTCCCCGCGCGGTGCAGGCGCTGGATGGTCTCCTGGATGTCCTCGATGAGGGCCGGGTTCACCCCGGCCACCGGTTCGTCCAGCAGGATGAGGTCGGCGTCGAGCATGAGCGCCTTGGCCAGGGCCAGCAGCTTCTTCTGCCCGCCGGAGAGGTTGCCCACGTACTCGTCCATCTTGTCGCCCAGCAGCACCGAGTCGAGTATTTCCCTGGCGCGTTCCAGGTTCTCCCTTTCCTGCCGTTTCACCGATCGCGGCTTTAGGAAGCAGGAAAGGAGGCTTTCCCCGACCTGGCCGGACGGGGAGAGCAGCATGTTCTCCATGACCGTCATCTGAGTGGGATTCAGGCTCATCTGGAAAGTGCGGTAGAGGCCGAGCCGGGCTATTTTGAACGGAGGCATGCCGGTCACGTCCTCCCCCCGGAAACGAATGCTTCCCTCGTCCGAGGGCAGGAAGCCGGTGATGATGTTGAAGAGCGTGGATTTGCCCGAGCCGTTGGGTCCGATGAGCCCTGCCAGGGCTCCGGTCTCCACGCGCAGGTCCACGGAATCCAGGGCGGTTAGGCCGCCAAAGCGTTTGCTCACGTCCTGAATGTTAAGCAGCGTCTCGGCCATATAGCCTTCTCCTTTCGGGGAAGAGTCCCTTGGGCAGATAGAGGATGATGCAGATGATGAGCACGCCGATGAGGATCATGCGCAGCGGGCCCAGCAGGGAGGCATCCAGGGGAAGAATGTCGTCCAGGAATCGTGTGGAGTTGGAAAGCGCCACGATGACCACTGTGCCGAGGAGCGCGCCACGGTTGTTGCCCGCGCCGCCGAGGATGATCATGGCCCAGACCAGGAAGGTTTCCAGCGGCAGGAAGTAGTTGGGCGCGACAAAGGCGTTGTAGTGGGCGAAGAGCGCCCCGGCCACGCCGCCCAGGCCGCCGGCAACGGCCATGGCCCGAATGCGGAACCAGCGGACGTTCTTGCCCAGGGCAAGGGGAACCTCGTCGCCTTCACGGACCGCCTTGAGCACGCGCCCGAAGGGCGTCTTGAAGATGAACTCCGACAACAGGTAGGCCAGAAGCAGGGTGCACGCGGCGATGCCCAGGTAGGCAAGCTCGAAGTTCTGTCCGCTGAGCAGACCCTCCAGAGGCCGGGGAATGCCCGGAATGCCGTAGGAAGCGCCTATGTAGTCGCCTTTGATGGGTTCATTGAGAAAGATCAGCCTGGCGATTTCCGCGAAAGCCAGGGTGGAGATGGCCCAGTAGTCCTCCCGCAGGTTGGCGGTTGGCAGGGCCAGGACCACGCCGAACAGTCCGGCGAAGAGGGCCCCGCCGAGCATGCCGAGGGGGAATGGGAATCCGGAGAACATGACCAGGATGGAGGAGGCGTAGGCTCCGACCATGAAGTAGGCCACGTGCCCCAGGTTGACCAGCCCGGCCAAGCCGAACTGCAGATTCAGGCTCAGGGACAGGATGCCCCAGATGCAGGCCATGATGCCCAGGTAGATGAGAAAATCGATCATTTGGAGGTGCCTCCGAACAGGCCACTCGGCCGCCAAAGCAGCACCAGTATGAGCAGGACGAAGGGGGCGGCTTCCTTGTAGCCGGTGGGAATCTTCCAGAATTCCTTGGTGGTGAGGTCGAGCAGGTGGCCCAGCGGGGCGAAGTTGACCGCCAGCGCCACGTTCATGGCGAAGGCCACGATGGCCGCGCCGGCCATGGCTCCGCGCGGATTGCCGATGCCGCCCAAAAGCGCGGCGCAGAAGACCGGCACGATGATGGCGAAGCCGGTGTTGGGGTGGATCTGCGTTTCAAGCCCGATGAGAATGCCTCCCAGGGCGGCGAAACCCGCGCCGATGAACCAGACGATGCGCAGCACGCGGTCGGTGTCGATGCCGCTGGCCTTGGCCAGGGAGGGATTGTCCGAGGTGGCCCGCATGGAGATGCCCAGGCGGGTGTGGTTAAGGAGCAGGTGGAAGCCGACCATGCAGACCACGGCTGTGGCGATGATGCCCAACTGCAGCGGCGTGACCCGCATTCCCCAAAAAGCCAGGGGGCGCATGAGTCCGAGTTCGTAGAAATGGGGGGATGTGCCCCAGATGGCCCGTACCGACTCGCGAATGACGATGCCCAGCGCGAATGAGGCGATCATGAGCATGATGGGGGAGGCCGAGCGAAGCTTGGCGAAGACCACTTTGTCCGAGACAACGCCCAGCAGTCCGGCCACGACCATGGCCGCGGGAATGGCCAGCTGCAGCGGCAGGCCAAGGCCATTGAGCAGCAAGGCCACGTAGGCGCCGACGGTGGCGAACTCCACGTGGGCGAAGTTGGGGAAGCCGAGCGAGCCGTAGACCATGGTTAGGCCCACCGCCAGCAACGAGATTTCCCCCGTCATGATGAGGCTGTCGAGAATGACTTGCGTCAAGTGCGGCTCCTTTTTCGTGGACGCTTGACTCCATGCGCCAGGGGGTTTCCCTGAGAGTTCGGACCGGTACCGCTGGAATTTAGTCGCAGCACGAGGTGAACGCTCGTGTGAATCCTGATCGACTACCCGAGCCGGTCGGGGAAGCCAGTGGGCGTCCGAAAACCATGGCTGTCCCATGGTGCGCTGATGCAGTTTTTATTTACAAAAAGGAAGGCGTTTGGTGCTCACCATTTGCGCACAAGATATTCATTGCCTCCCGAAGTGTTCGCAAAGCATAGTCAATAGAATGGAAAAAGAGCAATTGTGATAAGAATAAAGAGAGTAACCTTTCATCTTTTGAATGCGGATAATCACGGCAAGAGGAGGGGGCATCCTTCGTATTCCTCCCTCATTCGGCGATTTCCTACGTCGAACTCGATTTTCCTGCGGGGCTCAATCAAGAGATGTATGGAAAGTGAATGCAGCCCGCGAATAGTGCGGAATGTGAAAAAATGCCGGGGAAACGGGGGGATGCCTCCCGGGACGGCATGCCGCCCCGGGAGAGCGAGGGAAGGGCTACTTGTCCAGCAGGCAGGGGTCTTGCTCGCCGGTCTTGAACTCGTACTTCAACCCCTTGAGCAGGCTTTTGCACAGCAGGAGCATGATGAACGTGAAGGGCAGCGCCGCGGCGATGGCCATTCGCTGCAGTGCCTCCAGGCCGCCTGAGTTGAGCAGGATGGCCGCGGTGCCGGAAACGGTGACGCCCCAGATGATCTTTTTGTGAGCCGGGGGGGTGGCGTTGCCGTGGGAGGTCATCATGGCCAGGACGAAGGTGGCCGAGTCCGCCGAGGTGACGAAGAACACACCGAGCAGCACCACGGTTATGAGCGAGAGCACTTGGCCGAGGGGATAGTTGGCGTAGAGCGAAAACAGCCCGGTGGAGATATCCTCGGCCACCGTGGCGGCGATACCGTTGATGCCGTTCAGTTCCAAGTGAAAGGCAGCTCCGCCGAAGACGCTGAACCAGACGAATGTCAGCAGGGGCGGCACCAGGAGCGAGGCCAGGATGAACTCGCGAATGGTCCTGCCACGGGAGATACTGGCCACGAACATTCCCACGAAGGGGGACCAGGAAATCCACCAGGCCCAGTAGAAGAGGGTCCAGGACTGCGTCCATTCGTGCCCCTGGAAGGGGTTGGTGGAAAGGCTCATGTCCATCAGGGAAGTCAGGTAGTCCGCGATTGTGTTGGTGAAGATGTCCAGCATCATGGTGGAAGGGCCAACAACGAACATGAACAGAAGCAGCAAAAGCGCCAGCAGGATGTTGGCCTTGCTCAATATCTGGATGCCTTTGTCCAGGCCGGTCATGCTGGAAATCATGAAAAGCACCGTGACCACGGCGATGACCGTCAGGATGACGGGGTATGTGGACTCGAAGTCGAATACCATTCCCAGTCCGCTGGTGATCTGCATGGCCCCAAGCCCCAAAGATGTGACGATGCCGAATACGGTGGCGAACACGGCCAAGATGTCGATGCCCCGGCCTATGGGGCCGTAGATGCGGTCTCCGATGAGGGGGTAGAAGCAGCTGGAAATGAGCGGCGGCATGCCTCGTCTAAAGGAGAAATAGGCGATGCACAGGCTCATGATGATGTAGATGGCCCATGGGTGCAGCCCCCAGTGGAAGAAGCTGTACCGCATGGCGAACTCGGCGGCGTCGCCCGAGCTTTGGGCTATATGTTCCGGCGGGTTCAGGTAATGGCTCATGGGTTCGGCCACGCCCCAGAAGATCATGCCGATGCCCATCCCCGCGGCGAAGAGCATGCTGAACCAGCCGAAGTAGGAATAATACGGCCGTTCGTGGTCTCCGCCCAGCTTGATGTTCCCGTATTTGCTGAAAGCGATGTAGAGACTCAGAACCAGGAAGATGAAGGCCGATGTGAGATAGCCCCAGCCGAAGTTCTTGATGATGCTCTCGTGCAGCCAGGAGGACAGGCTGTCCAGTCGTACCGGGTCCATGACGCCGAAGACCGACAGCGCCAGCACGATAACCAGCGAGATGACGAAGACCGCGTTGCGGCGAAAGGTAGGCATGTGGCGACCCTTGTCTCAGTGGTATCCAGGGATGATGAAGACGCTGCGCCTTGATTTGTCCGGCAGGATTTCCGCGGTCGAGCCCAGCAGGGCTTTCAGCGGCTTGGGTTTGTCCGCCTTGCCGACCACGATGAGGTCCACCTTGTGCAGATAGGCCTGCCGCAGAATCTGCTTGCGCTGGTTGCCCACGACCTGCAGCGTTTTCACGTTGCTGTAGGCGTGGCGAAGTTCCCCCGCCAGCCTCTCCAGGTTGTCCTGCACGCATTGTTGCCGGGTGTGCTCCGTGGCCGGGTCCGGCGCGCGCTCACCCACGTGCAGCAGAACCAGTTCCTCGGCTTGGAAGTCCTGATTCCGCAAGTAGGGAATGACCTTTTTGTCGGTGGCTTGGAAATCCGTGGCGTACAGCACCCGCTTGAGTTGGGTGCTGGCGTTCATGAGGCGGCGGTTGTAGACGAAAACCGGCACGTCGCTCAGGCGGAGGATGTCGGAGTCGATGCTGCCCAGGAGCGCCTGCACCAGAACCGCTTTGGGCAACCAGTAGATGCCGAGATAGTCCACCTCCAACTCGCGCGAAGTGGCTATGGTTTGGTAGGAAACATGGCCTCGCTTGGCCGTGGCTGTGGCCGTGAAGCCCAACTCGCGCACTTCCGCGGCCAACTTGTCCAGTTGCCTCTGCCGTTCCTCCTGTTTGCCGGACGACCCCGAGTAGACGTGCACCAGGTGCACCGTGGACGTCCCGAAGCTTTTGAGGAACCGCATCATATCCAGAAACTTGGCCCTGGGTTCCTTGAGGCTGACCTTGATGGCGGCTTTTTCCAGCATACCCTCTCCGTTGACTGTTCAAGGCCCTGTTGCCCTATCAAGTCCTGCAAGGCAAACCTTTCGGGTTGATTTTCCCCTCTCGGGATATGAATAATAATGAAAGGAACGGCCGCTTTCCGTAACTACTTCCGAAAAGCGGCCGCGTTTGAACACATGCGATATTGCCCGAAGGCTCACCCCTTGGGCCAAGCGATGTTGGCCGGGCCGCGTTGTACCGTTCGGGCGTATTTCACCTTGGGCGTGCCGAAGAGCATGGCATAGCCGATCTGATGGTCGTCCGGGATGTCGAGTTCGGAGCGGAGTTGGGGCAGAAAACCGTCCACGGCCCAAGTGAGCAGCCCGTCCCACATGGTTCCCAGTCCGTTTGCCTGGGCCACCAGATCGAAGGTGGTAAGGGAGATGATGCAGTCCTGGGTGGGGCAGGGAGTGTCCTTGGGCGCGCTGGCAACCAGGACACCCGGCGCCCCGCGAAACAGGATGTCGACGCCGTTGCGGGTATAGCTCTTGAGGGCCCAGCCCAGATAACGGCCCACGGGCGATTTGGAGGTTTCCTCGTCGGCGAGCGCGGTTTCCAGGTCGGCATGAACGCGGCGGCTGAGGTCGGCGACGACGTCCCTGGAATTGATGACGGTCAACTGGACCGCCTGGGCGTTTACGCCGGTGGGTGCGTGCCAGGTGGTGTCCAGCACGCCGCGAAGCAGTTGCGGGTCAACATCCTCGTCCTTGTAAAACCGCACGGAGCGACGGCCGCGAATGAGCGTGTCCAACTCACTGGGCTCGGGCAGGTTGCCCTTGAGCGCGACCGAATCCTCCGGTTCACGGCCCAGTATGGAAACCGCCCCTGTGGGGCAGATGGCCAGGCAATGCTGGCAACGGATGCATTTACCTTCGTTGACGAGTTCAGGGAATTGGTCCTCGCCGAATTGAATGACGCCCGGAAAGCAGTCCTGGATGCACAGGCCGCACTGGGTGCAGCTTTCCTTGTCTATGCTGAAGTCGACCATGAAAATCCTCCAAACGTGGTTGCTGTACGCGGTGACCGATTTGTATCAATGAGTAAAACGAGACGCGCCGTATTGCTTGTGGTTCGCCACGTCAACCGATCTTGTCACCCGGAAGGGGCCATCCAGCCATGGATGCGGGGCTTCCACTGTACCGGGGAGGTAAGGTAGGGTGCCCCGTTTTACGCGGTCCCGACCGGGAGACGCCCCGAAGAAAGGGACAACGGACCGGAGGAAGGCATGACCAGAAAAGTACACGGCCGCCCTCGGTGCCCGGAATGCCGGGCAGCCGTTCTCGAAGCTGTGCACGACATGCTGCGCGGCCACTCGCTCCAATCCATGACCATCGAGGGCATCGCCCGCAGAGCCGGGGTCGGCAAGCAGACCATTTACAGGTGGTGGAAGGGAAAGGCTGACCTTGTCATGGAAGCCCTGGGCGAACTGACCTGCGAGGCGGTGCGGCCTCCGGAATCAGGGAGCCTGGAGAACGATCTGGCCACGTACTTGGCCCAGGCGTTCGAGGCGATCGAGCAGTGGTCGGCGCAGCATCTTCGTTGTCTCATGGTGGAAGCCCAGTTGGACGAGGAATTTCGGCGGAAGTTCAGGGAGCGGTTTCTGGAGAAGCGGCGTTGCTCCCTGAAGAGACTGTTCGAAGCGGCGCGAGAAAGGGGGGAACTCCCCACTGAGGACGATGCGGATCTGGCCGCGGACATGGTTTTCGGGATGATGTGGTACAGGCTGCTGGTGGGCCACGCCCCATTGGACGCGCGCTACGCCGGGGACATCGCCCGTCTGATTGCCAAATCGTTCACCTGATGTGGGCGGCCGATCAGCCGCCACGCTCCCGTCCGAGAACGAGTTCGCGAATCTTTTTGTCCAATTTGTTGAAATCGACGGGTTTGGCCATGTGGGCGTCCAAGCCCGCGTCCAGCGCCGTCCTCCGTTCCTCGTCCATGGCGTAAGCGGTCAGGGCGATGATGGGGACGTCGCTGCGGCAGGCGGTCTCTCTGGCGCGGATGCGCCGGGTGACTTCCAGCCCGTTCATTTCCGGCATCCGCACATCCATGAGTACAGCGTCGAAGTCGCTTTCATTCAGCTTTTCCAAGGCCTGCCTCCCATCCGAGGCGACAGTCACCTCATGCCCGAAATCCTTGAGGAAGGCGGAGATGGCCATGACATTGATCTTGTTGTCCTCGGCCAGGAGCAGACGGAATCCGGCTTCCCGGTCCTCGGAAGGTGCTGCAGCGGGGCTTTCCGAGGACGACTCCGGGGCCTGCTCGGGCCGCATCGGCAGGGAGAAGCGCACCATCGTTCCCTCGCCCGGGCGGCTGCTCAAGCGAATGGTTCCGTCCATCATGTCCACAAGTCGCTTGACGATTGCCAGGCCCAGCCCGGTGCCCGCGATCCGCCTCGAATGCGACATGTCGGCCTGCGAGAAGGGCTGCATGACGTGCTCCAGGTTCTCCTCGGGAATCCCCACGCCGGTGTCGATGACTTCGAAGACAATTTCTGTCCGTCCGTCCTTGAGAATGCCGCGTGGTTCGACTTGGAGCGAAACCCGGCCCTCGTCCGTGAACTTGAGTGCGTTGCCCAGCAGATTAAAGAGGAGCTGGCGGATTCGCGCCTTGTCGCCGTGGAGGGTGGCGGGGACCTTCCGTGAGACCCGGGTCGTCAGCCGCAGGCCTTTTTCGCTCGCCTGACGGCTGAACAGCCCGCGCACCTCGTCGACCAGACCGCGTATGTCGAAGGGGGCCTCCCTGATTTCCAGCTTGCCTGCCTCGATTTTGGAAAGGTCGAGGATGTCGTTGATGATGGTCAGCAGTCCTTCGGCGGACACGATGGCCATATCGACGTAGCGGCGCAGTTCCGGATCGAGATTCCGGAACTTCAGGACCTGAAGCATGCCCAGCACGCCGGTCATGGGAGTACGTATTTCGTGGCTCATGTTGGCCAGGAATTCGCTCTTGGCCTGGCTTGCGGCCTCGGCGACCCGTCTGGCCTCAATGAGTTTACGTTCCAGGGATTTCCGTTCCGTGAGGTCCACCACCGCCGCCAGGCAACGCTCGGCTTGGCGACCGTTTGCTTTCCAGTGCCGCAACTCCAGGCGGACGAATTTCGTGACGCCCGCATCGGCCGAACGCAACCCCAATTCGACCGCCCGCATGGAGTCGTCGGCGCAGGTTTTCCGCAGGGCGTCGCGAAGGACTTGCCTGTCCTGCGGGATGACGTGTTCCATCAGGCTGGAGCCGGTGAGCCTGGAGCGGGGGAGTCGAAAGATGGATTCGCAAACGCGGTTTGTGCGGAGGATGACGCCGTTGCCTGCCAGCGTCAGGTAGCCAACCGGTGCGTATTCGAACAGTTCCTCGTACTGCCCATGGGAGGGAAGATGTTTCCCCCGATGACCGACTTGCTCCCGGCATGTCGTGCGCAGTTCTATCGTATAGACCCTGATTTCCTGGATCAGGCGGAGCAACTCGGCATGGCTGAGCGAGGCGAGGTCCAGAGGGGCGTCGTTGGCGACAGCCTCGCGGGCCATCCGGGCGAGATTCTCCTCACCCCGGCTTTCATCGGACATTTGGCACCAGCATGAAAAGCCCGGCGCGATCCGTCAAAGGTTGAATTTGGGGATTTTTCGGGGATGCTCCTTCCTGGTTACTCGCCCCTGATGCGGGCATGGCAGGCAGCGGAAGGTTCTTATTGTTCAGCGGGGAAGTAGAGGCGGCAATTCCTTCCCTCGATGTGCTGGTAGGTTTTTTCCTTCCAGTGCAGTTCCGTCCGGGTCAGGTCGTCCAGCAGCCAGCCCGTAAGAAGGGAAAAAACCAGGAACAACAGTATCATGCGCATTGATTCCCCTCCCTTCGAATGCGCTTTGATCCGAGGCGCCAATCGTCCGGCGAGGGCCGTCGTAGCAACGCCCGTGCCGGGCTGTTCTTGACAGGCCGGGCATGGGAGGGACATTACCTGAATAAAGCCAAGCCCATTGCGGACAATTGGAGGAGTTATGAGCGAGGCAGCCGATACCAGCCAATATCTGACCTTCACTCTGGCGGACGAGATTTTCGCCCTGGACATCGCCTCGGTTCGGGAGGTCTTGGAGTTGATCGCCATAACCCGCATACCGCGAACTCCGGCATTCATGCGGGGAGTCATCAACCTCCGTGGTCACGCCGTTCCGGTTGTGGACATGCGTCGCAAATTCGGCCTGGATGAGACCGAGGACACGGTCAATACCTGCATCATCATCGTAGAGGTTGATGTGGAGGGCGAGTCCACCCAGATCGGGGCCCTGGTGGATTCCGTGCGGGAGGTGGTGGAGATGCCGCCGGACACCATCGAGCCCGCACCACGCATGGGTGCGGCCATCAACACCGAGTTCATTCGGGGGATGGGCAAGCAGGACGGCGATTTCGTCATCATCCTCGACATCGACAGGGTCCTTTCCCCTGAGGAGTTGGCCATGGTGCGCGACTACGGCGAAGGCGGCGAAACGGCTCGATCCTCCGGGCCGGACGCCGCCGAGGCGGCCTTGTGAGCCAGCCTCGCCCTCGGGAGGGGGCGTGGTGAGCATATACGGGCGGTTTTTCGGCCAGTTTCTGGTGGAGAATGGGGTTTTGTCCCCTTCCCAGCTGGAAGAATGCCTGGACGAGCAGAGGCGGATCAACGCGCCATTGGGGGCGCTGGCCCTGGAATCCGGGGCCATGACCGCGGAGCAGGTGGAGGATGTGGCAGCCAGGCAGCGGGAGACGGATGAGCGGTTTGGCAATCTGGCGGTGAGCCTGGGGTATCTCTCCCCGGATGGGCTGGAAGACCTGCTGCGCAACCAAGGCGAGCGCCACCTGTTCCTCGGCGAAAGCCTGGTGCGGCGTGGAGTCTTGGATTACTCGCGGCTGGAGGAACTGCTGGCGCGGTTCCACAATGAGTCGAAGCTGGCCGAAGCGGAGTTGCCCGAACGGCTGCGTTCGGCCGATGGAAACGAGGTTCGCCTTGTGGCCAGTACGGCCAGGCG
>NZ_JOMJ01000002.1 GCF_000711295.1 Desulfohalovibrio reitneri
CACGGGGCCGGACGTCGGGCGCGGGCGAGCGGACACGCTGGTTGAAGTTGTGCTCGGTCTCCAGAATGTTTCTGCCCAGCTCCACCAGGTCGTCAGGGGTGAGGCGCAGGCCGTGCATGGCGTTTATGGTGTCCACCATGGCCTCGAAGGTCCGCCCCTGTTCCAGGATGGCCAGCACCACGAAGCGGCAGAAGCCGGTGGAGTCCATAGCCGCGGAGGCGATGCGCAGGTTCCGGGAGACTTGCTCCCGGCTCTTGGGTGAAAGCAGGTGGGAACCGTCGTTCGGAGACCGGAGGCGCTCGGCGGCCTCCCTCCCGTCCGCGTCCTCGCGGAGGGCTTGGTCGCTGCGGGGCCAGGCCGGATGGGGGCTGGGCGGCTCCAGCCCGAAACAGGCGGCCATGGTGGACGGGCCGGAAGCCAGGATGCGGCCCAGGTGCGTGCCCTCGCCCGCCTCGCGCACCAGCCGCGCCGCCCTTCGGCGTCGCCGAAGTCGATGACCCGGCTCGCATGGCCAGACCCAGCGCGCGGCCCGTTTCCACCGGGTCCAGGCCGAAGTCCGCTTCCAGGTGGTCCAGTTCGGCCAGGGCGTCGGGGTCGCTGATGCC
This sequence comes from Desulfohalovibrio reitneri, assembly GCF_000711295.1. Taxonomy (NCBI): domain Bacteria; kingdom Pseudomonadati; phylum Thermodesulfobacteriota; class Desulfovibrionia; order Desulfovibrionales; family Desulfovibrionaceae; genus Desulfohalovibrio; species Desulfohalovibrio reitneri. The sequence continues at coordinate 606 of NZ_JOMJ01000002.1, forward strand.
GCATTCGGCGCTGTGGGACCAGGCGGTCTCGTGCCGGCGGCCAGGCGGCCGTTTCCGGCGGAAAAGGTGGCGCAGGAGACCGCGCCGCATTCCTGGGCGCAGGCATGGCCCGCCCCGCCCGGGCCGGCGGCGTGGGGCGAATCCGCCCGCCCGGTGGCGGCGTAGACCGCCAGCCCCTGCAGGAAGAGCGCGCTGGCCTCCCGGAACGCCTCTGGCTCGGCGGGGGGGCGCGTTTCCGCCTCGCCCGGGTCGATGACCACGCACTTGACGCCCTTGCGGCCCATTACCGCGCCCACGCCGCCCCGGCTGACGTGGTGAACGGGGCGGAGTTCGCGGTCGGTGGAGGCGATGGTGGCCCCAGCCAGGCGCATCTCTCCCACGGGGCCGATGCAGAGGCAGGCCGCGCCGCTCCGCCGTTCCCCGACCCAACGGCACAGGGTGTGGTTGGTCACCCCGCGCAAGTCATCGGCCCCGGCCACCCCAACGCCGTCCTCGCCGATGGTCACGGCGTACAGGGCGCCACCCGGCGGCGCGCCTTCAAGCACCACGGCCGCAACGCCGAGCCGTCCGAGATATTGGGCTGCCCGGCCGCCGGGGTTGGCTTCCTCCAGCAATCCGGTCCAGGGGTTCTTGCAGCCCACGGAGAGGCGGCCGCAGTTGCTGGCGGCCGTGCCGGACATGAGGCCCGGCGCGATGACCAGCTTGTTCGCGGGGCCCAGGGCCTCGCAGTCCGGCGGCACTTCGTTGGCGATGATGGCCGTGGTCAGGGCGCGTCCGGCGAGGCCGGCGTACTTGCCCAAGGGGTGCCGGACGGCCCGGGGGCCGCCCTCGGCGGACAAGTCGATGCGCAGGATCGTCTCCACCACGGCTCCAGGCGGTCGGTCAGCTTTGGCGCATGCGTGTCAGCATCTCGTCGAGCCTGCGCAGGTGCAGGCGCTCCTCGTCTATGCAGCGCTCCACCGCGCCGCGCTCCTTGGCCGGGACCATGTCCCGCATCTCCATGAAGAACAGGATGGTGTCCTTCTCGAAGCCCATGGCCATCCGGATGGCGGTGTCCGCGTCATCCGCGTCGCTCATGTACTTCTCGGCCAGGCCGCCGTTGAACAGGGAATGGGATTCGATGAGCGAGCGCAGGTAGTCGGCGTACTCCTCCTTGGTGGACCAGGCGGGCAGCTCGACGCTGCCGAGCCGTTCCAGCAGGTTGGCGAATATCTCCTCGTGCTTGCTCTCCTCGTCCGCCAGGTAGCGGAAGAAGTCGCGCAGTTCCTCGTTCTGGGCCTTGTCCGCCACCCGCAGGTAGAACTCCCGTCCCTTCTGTTCGATCTCAACGGCCGCCTTGGCGACCTCGTTGGCGTGGAAGAAGTGAGCCATGGTTTCTCCCGTTTGCTGTCTTTTCGTCTCCCCCGGTCCCGCCTACAGTTCGTTGGGCAGCTGCTTGAGTTCTTCGTAGGTGAAGACGGGTCCGTCCTTGCAGACGTATTTGGTGCCGATGTTGCACCGGCCGCAGATGCCCACGCCGCATTTCATGCGTTTTTCCAGGGTTGTTATGATCTGATTGTCTTGAAAGCCGAGTTTATGCAAGGCCTGGATGGTGAATTTGATCATGATGGGGGGGCCGCAGGTGACGGCCACGGTGTTCTCCGGCGAGGGCTCCATCTCCAGGAGCACGTTGGGGATCAGGCCCACGGAGTGTTCCCAGCCCTCGGACTCCACGTCCACGGTGAGCTGGGTTTTCAGGTCGTCGCGGCCCAGCCAGTCCGGCAACTCGTACTGGAAGGCCATGTCCTGCGGGGTGCGCGCGCCGTAGAGCAGAGAGATGTCGCCGTAGTCGCCCCGGTTGTCCAGCATGTAGAGCAGCAGGGTGCGCAGCGGCGCCATGCCGATGCCGCCGCCTACGAAGACGATGTTCTTGCCCTTGAGATCCTCGTAGGGGAACCAGTTGCCCAGGGGGGCGCGCACGCCGATCTGGTCGCCCGGTGACATGGAGTGCAGCTTGGAGGTCACCTCCCCGGCGCGCATGACGCTGAACTGCAGGTAGTCCATGCGGGAGGGCGGGGAGTTGATGACGAAGGTGGACTCGCCCGTGCCGAACACGGACAGCTGCCCCACCTGGCCGGGCTTGAAGGAGAACTCCTTCATGCGCTTCTCGCCCAGCACCACGCGGAAGGTCTTGATGGCCGGGGTCTCGTCGATGATTTCGGTGATGGTGGCCACGTCCGGCAGGTAGGGGTTGAGCGGCTGCATTTCGCGTTCCTTGAGCACGGGCTACTCCTGCTCGGCCGGCTCGGCGGCCGTGGCTTTGAGAACGATTTCGCGGATGTCCACGGACACGGGGCAGTGCTTTATGCAGCGGCCGCAGCCGCAGCAGGCGATGGCCCCGCCGTGGATGGTGGGGTAGTAGCTGAACTTGTGCCCCACGCGGTTCTTCAGCCTGTGGGCCTTGGTGGGGCGGGGGTTGTGGCCGCTGGCCTCCATGGTGAACTGGTAGGACATGCAGTTGTCCCAGGTGCGCAGCCTGGCCCCTTCCGCCCCGCACGCCTCGTCGGTGATGTTGAAGCAGTAGCAGGTGGGGCAGAGGTAGGTGCAGGCCCCGCAGCTGATGCATTTGGCCGAGACCTCCTCCCAGAAGCCCATGTCGTCGAACAGCTCCAGCAGCTTGCCGGGCGTCTCCGAAAGATCCGGGGCCTCGCCCAGGCCCTCGGCCGCCCGCTTGTGCACGACGTGCGCCTCGTCCAGCCGCTTCCCGGCGTCCTCCAGCAGGCCGCTGCCCAGAAGCTCCCCGCCGGTTTCGGTCACCGGCTCCAGCACGTAGCCGCCCTCCACCGGGGTCATGAGCACGTCGGAACACTCGGTGTCCGCCGGGCCGGAGCCCACCCAGTGGCAGAAGCAGGTGGAGGAGGGCCTGGGGCAGGCCATGGTGATGAAGGCGGTGTGCTCGCGCCGCGCCAGGTAGTTGAGGTCCTTGACGTCCTCGGCGTCGTACACCCGGTCGAAGGTGGCGAAGCCGCGCGCGTCGCAAGGGCGGCCGCCCACCACCAGCCTCGGCGTCTCGTCGATGGTCTCCTTGACCCGCACCTGGCTTGTGTCCGGGCTGGCCGGGTCCTTCTCGTAGCGAAAGACCATCAGCGGCTCGCACTGGGGAAAGACCGAGCCCTTGGGCGGCGTGGTGGCTTGGCGGCCCAGGGGAACCGGCTGGTCCGGGGCGAAGGGCCGAAAGACCACGGCCTCGCCCTCGCGGCGGGGGACGGCGGTCCGGCGCTCTTTGGCCAGCTCCGCCAGCCAGGCCGGGACCTTGTCGCCGGGGATGAACTTGGCTTCCATCACCACCCCCTCTCGTTGATGTTTTCCTCTTCCACCTGGAAGGCCATCAGCGGCGGCGTGGCCTCCACCTTGGTGCCAGCGCGGTAGTCGAACAGCTCCTCGACTTCCTTGTTCAGCTTGCGCTTGAGCAGCAGGAGGGGAATGCCCACGGGGCAGGCCCGCTCGCACTCGCCGCACTCGGTGCAGCGCCCGGCCAGGTGCATGGCGTGGATGACCTGGAAGAACCACTTCTCGTCCACCGTGTCCTGCTCGGTGATCCAGTGCGGGTCGCGGCAGTGGGCCACGCAGTGGTCGCGGCAGACGCACAGGGGGCAGGCGTTGCGGCAGGCGTAGCAGCGGATGCAGCGCTGCATGGCCTCACGCCAGTGCCCGGCCCGCTCTTCCAGCGGCCTGGACTCGAACTCGGCCACGTCGGCGTACTCGTCCGCCTCCGGCTCGGTCACCGGCTCGCCCACGAACTCGTCCGAGAGCAGGGCGTTGTGGTAGCGGCAGCGGCCGCACTTGTCCGCGGCCACCTCGGCCAGGGGGAACGATTTCTCCCCGCCGTCCACGGTCACTTTTACGGTGTCGCCCTCGACCCGGGCGTCCTCCACCAGGTCCAGGTCGACCTCGCGGGCGATCTTCTTCAGGCTGACCACCCCCTCGCAGGGAAAGCCGAATACCGTGATGTTTTCGCGGTCCAGAAGCTTTTCCTGCAAGAGCTCGATGACCGAGCGGCTGTCGCAGCCCTTGACCACCACGCCCACCTTCTTGTCCCGCAGGCCGGTGAGGTAGGTGGCCAGGTTGTGCACGCACAGCGGATCCAGCACCAGCCGGTCCACGTCCTCCTCGCCGCGCATGAACAGCGGCGTGGCGTGCAGGGGATCGAATCCCCGCTGCCAGCCGATGACCACGTCCAGCTCGGGCAGCCGCTCTTTGATGCGGCCTTTCATCTCATCCAGAAGGGACATGCTTCCTCCGGGTCAGGCGGCGTCCGCCGCCACGGCTTGCGCCCGGGCCACCTGCGCTTCGCTCAGGGCGGGCGCGGGGCCGAGTTCGTGGATGGCCTCGGTGAACTTGTGCACCACCGTCTGCCATTTCTTGCCTTCCGAGGCCGAGACCCAGGTGTACTCGAACCGCCGCTCGTCCATGCCCAGGATGGGCAGGAAGCGCTTCAGCACCTCCAGCCTGCGCCTGGCGTAGAGGTTGCCCTCGGAGTAGTGGCAGTCGCGCGGGTGGCAGCCCGAGACCAGCACCCCGTCCGCCCCGTGGAACAGGGCGCGGAGGATGAACAGCGGGTCGATGCGGCCCGAGCAGGGCACGCGGATGATGCGCAGGTCCGTGGGCTGCTGGAAGCGGCCCACCCCGGCGGTGTCCGCGCCCCCGTAGGAGCACCAGTTGCACAGAAAGCCGACTATTCGAAGCTCGTCACCAGTGGCTGCCGGCATAGGGCGTTGACCTCCGCGAGGATCTGGTTGTCAGTGAAGTGTTGCAGCTGGATGGCCCCCTGCGGGCAGGTGGCGGTGCACAGCCCGCACCCCTGGCAGACCGTCTCGATGACCCCGGCCTTGGGCTGGCCCCGGAAGTCCGTCTCCTCGATGGCCCCGAAGGGGCAGGTCTGGACGCACTTGCCGCAACCGATGCACCGCTTGATGTCCACCGCGGCCACCTGCGGGTCGCTTTCCAGCATGTCCTTGGAGAACATCTCCAGCACCTTGCTGGCGGCCGCGCTGCCCTGGCTCACCGAGGAGGGAATGTCCTTGGGGCCCTGGCAGGCACCGGCCAGGAACACGCCCGCGGTGTTGGTCTCCACCGGCCGCAGCTTGGGGTGGCTCTCCATGAAGAAGCCGTACTTGTCGTAGGAGATGCGCAGCTTCTCGGCCATCCGCGGCGAGCCCTTGGCCGACTCGGCCCCGGCGGCCAGCACCACCAGGTCCGCCTCGATCTCCACCTGCGTTCCGGCCAGGGTGTCCGCCCCGCGCACCACGTACTTGTCGCCCTTGGGGTAGATCATGGCCACGCGGCCGCGGATGTAGCGGGTGTCGTACTCCTCCATGGCCCGGCGGGTGAACTCGTCGTACAGCTTCCCCGGCGCGCGGATGTCCATGTAGAAGACGTAGGACTGCGAGCCGGGCAGGTGGTCCTTGGTCAGGATGGCCTGCTTGGCCGTGTACATGCAGCAGAAGCCCGAGCAATAGGGACGGTCCACCGACTTGTCCCGCGAGCCCACGCACTGCACGAAGACCACCGTCTCGGGCTCCTTGCCGTCCGAGGGGCGCTTGACGTGCCCGCCCGTGGGGCCGGAGGCCGACAGCAGCCGCTCGTACTGCAGCGAGGTGATCACGTCCGGGTAGCGGCCGCCGCCGTACTGGGCGTACTTGGAGGTGTCGAAGAGGTCGAAGCCCGTGGCCGCGATGACCGCGCCCACCTCCTCCGTGACCAGCTCGTCCTCCTGCTCGTAGCGGATGGCCTCGGTGGGACACACCTTGGCGCAGACCCCGCACTTGCCCTTGGTGAAGCGGATGCAGAAATCCGGGTCGATGGAAGCCTTCTTGGGTATGGCCTGGGGGAAGGGGATGTTGATGGCCGTGGTGGTGCCCACGCCCTCGTTGAAATAGTCCGCGGACTTCTTGCTGGGGCACTTCTCCATGCACAGCCCGCAGCCGGTGCAGGCCTCCCAGTCCACGTAGGTGGCCTTGCGGCGGATGGTGGCCGTGTAGTTGCCCACGTACCCGCTCAGCTCGTCGATCTCCGAGGAGGCGTAGAGGGTGATGTTGGGGTGCTGGGAGACGTCCACCATCTTGGGGCCGAGGATGCAGCTGGAGCAGTCCACCGTGGGGAAGGTCTTGTCCAGCTTGGCCATCTTGCCGCCGATGGTGGACTGCTTCTCCACCAAAACGACCTCCAGGCCGCCGTTGGCGCAGTCCAGCGCCGCCTGGATGCCGGCCACGCCGCCGCCCACCACCATGACCCGCTTGTTGACCTCGAAGCTCTTGGGGGTCAGCGGGCGGTCGTAGCGCAGCTTGGAAACGGCCATGGACACCAGGTCCAGCGCCTTGCGCGTGTTGGCTTCCTTGTCCTTGCCGATCCAGGAGACGTGCTCGCGGATGTTGGCCATCTCGAACATGTAGCGGTTCAGACCCGCCCGCTCCACCGTGCGGCGGAAGGTGGGCTCGTGCATGCGCGGGGTGCAGGAGGCCACCACCACGCCGTCGAGGCCGTGGTCGCGGATGGCCTCGATGATGCCTTCCTGCCCCTGCTCCGCGCAGGCGTACATGGTGTCCGAGGCGAAGGCCACGTCCGGCAGGGACAGGGCCTGCTCGGCCACCGACCCCACGTCCACGTTGCCGGCTATGTTGCTGCCGCAGTGGCAGACGAAAACGCCGATTCGCATGATTTCTCCGGTTTCCCCGCCACGCCTCAGGAGGCGGCTTCGGCGGTCTTCCGTTCGGCTTCGCGCAGCGCGAGGCCGGGGTTCACGCACAGCTTGTTCAGGCCCAGGCTGGACTCGTCCAGGCCAAGGGCCAGACCGATGAGCTGGGTGTAGTAGAAAACGGGCATCTCGTGCTGGCTCTTGGTGGCCGCGTTGATCTGCCCCTGCCGCAGGTCCAGGTTCATCTGGCACAGCGGGCAGGCCGTGACCATGGCCATGGCCTGGTTGGCCTCGGCCAAGTCCAAAAGCTTGCCCGAAAGACGCGCCACCACGTCCTTGCGGGCCACGCCGAAGGAGGCGCCGCAGCACTCCACCTTCAGCGGGAAGGGAGCGACCTCCGCGCCGATGGCCTCCATGAGCCGGTCCATGGCCACCGGGTTCTCGTGGTCGTCGAACTCCATGACCTCGGGCGGACGGTTCATGATGCAGCCGTAGTAGGGGGCCACCCGCAGGCCGCTTAAGGGGCGCACCACCCGCTCGGCCAGCTTCTCCGGCCCCACGTCCTCGATGAGCGCCTGCAGCACGGACTTGACCCGCACCGTGTTGCCCACCGGCTCGTCCAGCAGGCTGTTCACCCGGCGCATGAACTCCTCATCGCCCATCCGGTGCACGGCCGTCTTGAGGTTGGTCAGGCAGCTGGGGCAGGGGGTGATGACCGTGTCCAGGCCCATCTTCTCCACCAACCCCAGGTTGCGCGCCGCCAGGGCGCAGGACAGGGTGTGGTCCACGGTGTGCGCCGGAGTGGAGCCGCAGCAGCTCCAGTCCGGAATGTCCACCAGATTCACGTCAAGGGCCTCGCAGATGGCCCGGGTGGACTGCTCGTACTCCATGGAGGTGCCGAGGCCGGAACAGCCGGGGTAGTAGGCGTAGGCGGGGCTCACTTGGAGGCCTCCTTGTAGCGCTGGAAGATCCGGGCCACGGCCTCGCGGCCCTGGATGCGGGACGGAGTGAGGTGCAGCTTGCCCTTGGGCAGGATGCGCGGGCCGAGCTCGGCGTCCGTCCAGACCTTGCCGGTCTTGGCGATGTACGAGGTCAAAAGGCCCATTTCGTACACCCGGCCGTGCTTGGCCACCGATTCCAGGAAGCTGTCCCAGAATACCTTCACGCCGCGCTCGGTGGCGTACCCCTCGCGCCGGGCCATGTGGCGCAACACGTCCACGATCCGCGCCACGTCGATGCCGTTGGGGCAGCGCGTGGTGCAGGACTCGCACGTGGCGCACAGCCACACCGAGTGGCTGGACAAGATCTGGTCCTTCTGCCCGGCCTGCAACAACCGCATCATCCGGCTCACCGGAATGTCGAAGGCGAAGGTGTACGGACAGCCAGCCGTGCAGTTGCCGCACTGATAGCACAACCGCACCCGCTGCCCGCTCTCCTCCTCGACCTGGCTGATGAACTCGTCATCGCGGGAATTGGAAAGATCGAGTATTTCCATGGAGTCGGTTCTTTGTTGAAGGTTATGTACAGGTCGCCGAGGCGGCCGGTAGTCCAAGGAGCGGTTACGTCCGTTAGCTCCCCCGGGAATCGCGGAAGGCCGTCCTCGGCGGTCGGTTCCGCTTGCCGCCATGAGGCGCGGCGCAAGGCCAAATGGAGGGGGGCCGTGATGCTCAATGGGAGAGGCAGTATTATTTGGTGTCTTTGCCGCCCGCTGTCAATGGCAGCCGCACAGCCATTTTCCCAGTGATCGCGGAATACAAGGCGCGTATGGCAGTCATGGCGAAGCGTGGTGGAGACTGGTCCGGTATCCGTGGATTTTCGTGAGCGGAGGCAAGCGGGATGGTCGTGAGGACGTGCGTGTGGGGATTTTCGAGGTTCTCGAAAGATGGTCGTGATTTCGAAGCGGAAATGTTTTTTGATCTTTTCGGGAAGGCCGCATGACGGAGATGCACGCGATCATACCCGCAGCCGGGCATTCCTCCCGTATGAGCGGGTTCAAACCGCTCTTGCCCCTTGGTGATGAAGTCGTGGTGGAGCGGCTGATTCGGCTGCTGCGCGATGTCGGGGCGCGGCGGATCGTGGTGGTCTGTGGTCATCGCGCCGGGGAGTTGGAGCCGGTCGTGCGGGAGTCCGGCGGCGAGGCTGTGCGCAACCCGAAGTGGGAAAGCGGCATGTTCTCCTCGGTGCTGGCAGGACTGCAAGCCCTGGAGGGGGAGGAGGGGCATTTCTTTCTGTTGCCCGTGGACGTGATGCTTGTCCGGCGTGACACGTTGCAACGTTTGGCAAAAGCCCGGACAAAGCTGTGCGAATCCGTACTGCATCCGATTTTCCAGGGACGCAGGGGACATCCGCCCCTCATCCCGTTGTCATTGCGCGACGACATTATGAAGTGGAGCGGCGGGAACGGACTGGCCGGCTACTTTGCCCAGCGGGAGCGGCAGGCGGTGGAGATTCAGGTGGCTGACGAGCGCGTGCGCCTCGACGTGGATACCGGCGAGAACTACGCTAAGGCCTTGGACCTTTTGACCTGGGAGGACACGCCCAGTCGGGCCGAGTGCCTGGCGCTACTGGACATAACCCCGGGCGTGACGGACATGGGACGCAGGCACAGCCGTGCCGTGGCGAGGTTCGCCTTGCGCATGGCCGAAGCGCTCAACGTCGTCCGGGGGGTGGAGAATCAACTTGACGTGCGGCTGGTGGAAGCGGCCGGTCTGCTGCACGACATCGCCAAGGGGCTGCCCGATCACGAGCGGGCGGGTGGGGCCATGCTGGCGGACATGGGGTATCCCTGCGTGGGAGCGGTGACGGCGGAACATCGTGACGTTGATCCGCCAGAGGAAAGGCCGTTGGCTGAGCGGGAAGTCGTCTTTCTGGCTGACAAACTGGTTCAGGGGGACAGGCTGGTGCCGGTGCGGCGGCGTTTTCAATCCAAGATGGAGCAGCAAGCGGACGACCCCGAAGAGGTGGAGGCCATCAAAGGGAGGATGGAGCGTGCCCTGCGGGTTCAAGAATTGGTGGAGGATGAGTTGGGCGGGTCGGTGGAACGCGTCGCAGGGAAGGGCGACCCCCCTGGCTGATCTGCTCTCATTCAGGATAAGGAGCGCAGCACCTCGGCGCAGGCCGCGTCAATGGCCGCCTGTTCTTCCAGCCCCAAAACGGACGGGGAATGGAGTTGCCGCGCTTGCAGGCTTTCCAGGCGGGGGAGGCTCGCGGCCAGGGGGGGAAGGTGGTCGATGGCGGGCAGGTCCGCGTTTCCATGGTGGCGATTAAGGAAAAGGGCGCGTCGGCTCAAGCCCATCTCCTCAGCCAGGCGTGAGATATTGGCGGCCGTTTCCAGGCCACGCCGCGAAGGCTCGCTGACCACCACCAGGCCATCCACGCTTTGGATGGTGCCACGGCCCAGGTGTTCCACCCCGGCCTCCAGATCCACCAGCACGGTTTCTCCGCGTTGCAGCAGCAGATGAGCCAGCAACGCTTTGAGCAGCGAGTTGGCCGCGCAGGCGCAGCCTCCGCCCGCTCCGGCCACCGTGCCCATGACCAGCAGCCGCTTCCACCCGGGCGTCACACCGTCCTCAACGGAGCCTCCCAGGGGGAGGTCAACGCCCAGTTCTTCGGGCAGGTCGCCGACTTCCGGGTTGAGGTTGAGGTAGCCGGACCCGATTCGCTGGCGCACCAGATCCTCGCGGGTGACCAGCGGTTTCGGCAGGTCCTCGGGGCCAGGCCGGAGGCCGCGCCCAGGGAGAGGGCCGTGTCGGCGTCCACCATCCAGACGGTGTGCCCTTGCCTGGCCAAATAATCGGCCAGCCAGGTCGTGAAGGTGGTCTTGCCCACGCCGCCTTTGCCGGCAACGGCCAGCTTCATGCCGTCCTCCCCAAAACTTCCTGGAAGAAAAGGGGACCGGCCACGTCGGCCGGTCCCCACAGCCTGTATCCCGTCGTCTAGGGGGTCAGTCCGAGACCCTCGCGTTTGTCCTTGATGCGCGCGTCGATGAGGTCGGCCGCCTTGAAGGGGTCCGGCTCAACGCCGAAGCACGCGCCCACGAGATCGTCCAACCCTTCCAGGGCCAGATTGGTGATCATCTCGCTGCCGGTGATGTGCGGCGGCAGACCCAGGTGGGTATAAATGCCGCTGGCCACGGCGTAGAGCCCGATGGCCGCGGCCTTTTTCCGAATACCATTCCGGGGCGCTGGCGGCCACGGGCAGTTGGGAGATGTCCACGCCCAGGGCCTTTGGCCAGCACGGCGCAGAGGTGGATGATGCGGGCGTTGTCCACGCAGCTGCCCACGTGCAGCACAGGCGGGATGCCCAGTTT
>NZ_JOMJ01000003.1:0-70000 GCF_000711295.1 Desulfohalovibrio reitneri
GGGGCGCTGAATTACGCCTTGTGTCTGGACTTGACCGATTGCCGTCCGGCTCCCCCGCTCATTCACCTGCGGCCGGAGGAGGCCGGCGGGACGGAGTCACTGGCGCGGGAGGTGGCCGAAGCGGTCTGCATGGTCATGGACTCGCCCATCGGGCGGTTCCGGGTGTACTGCAAGCAGCCGGTCAGTCCAGAGGTTTGACCCAGTCCGCCTTGGGGCCGCCGCCTTCCCCGGTGCGCGTGTAACGAACCTCTTCCCCCTGGGTGAGCGTGCGGAATCCCTCGCGCTCGATGGCGTCGAAGTGGACGAATACTTCCTGCCCGTCCTCGTCGTCCTTGACGAAGCCGAATCCCTTGATTTCGTCGAACCACGTCACCAGGCCGCGACGTTCCATTGGGGCGCTCCAGGGCTAGATGTGCCAGTTAAAGACTAGCAGGACCGTGACGGCTCGGCAAGACCTCCCGCTCGCGGCATGGAGCCCTGACCGGAAAAGGCCTGGGTCAGGGAGAGGTCGCGGCCAGCCCCGGAGGGGAGAGGGAGGTGGCCACCCTGGGGCGCACGCCTGAGCCCGGACCGGGGCGGTAGGGGATTCCCGCCAGGGCCAGAACTTGGGGGCTGGCGGGCATTTCGTAGGCCACGCCGGCCAGCACGACCTCGTCCGAGGCGCGCACCACGCGGGCGCTTACGGCCACCGAGTCCAGCCCCACTGAGTACGTCCCGCTGAGCACGGCGTAGCCGTTGGGGCTTTTGGCGATGATATCCGAGGCGGAACGGGCCAGGGAGAATTCCCCCTCGCCCGGACGCATGGCGATTTTCGTTCCCCGCTCCTTGAGTTCCACCGGGGACAGCCCCTCTCTGGCGAGCTCGGCCATGAGCTGTTCGGAGATGACCCGGCCCAGGGTCGAGGTGGTGCCAAGGGAATCGATGTCCACGAAGGTGCTGACCAGTATCCTGGCGTCCGGGGGGATCTCCCTGGCATAGAGCGTGTCGGCCAGTTCTCCGGCCGCTTGGCGGTTGGCACGCAGTACGCAGGTGGAGACCTCGCACTGGTCCTTTTTCTCGTTGAGGCGGTTGAGGTGCTGCAGATCCTCTATGGTTTTGACGCATCCGCCGCACAGCAGGGCGACGGTCAGCAAAATGAATGCGATGCGCATGAGTCTTCCCCGGCTTAAGGTTCCGTATCCGTCTCATCGGACGGGGGCGGAAAAAGTTTATCCCGAAGGCGGGGAAGCAAGAACGATGCCCTGGAGCCGAAGGATGGGCTACAGGCGCGGGATGAGGTTTTCCAGCAGGGCGGCCAAGTCGTCCCCGGCGGCGCGGGCCCGCGCGACGACTTGGTCGATGGGCGCGGGCTCCATGCAATCGGGTAGGTTGCGATTGGTCAGGCAGGAGAGCCCCAGGATTTCCACGCCCATGTGGTGCAGGGCGATGGCCTCCAGGGCGGTGGACATGCCAATGGCGTCCGCTCCCAGCATACGGTAGGCCCGCGTTTCGGCTGGGGTTTCCATCTGGGGGCCGGGAACCTGGATGTAGACGCCGCGCTCCAGGCGCAGGCCGATGTCACGGGCCGCGTCCAGTGCGGCACGTCGCATCGAGGGGCTGTAGACACTGCACATGTCGGGGAAGCGCGGCCCCCATTCGTCCACGTTGGGGCCACGCAGGGGGGAGAAGCCGGTATGGTTGATGTGGTCGGTAAGGACCATGAGGGACCCGGGGGAGAAAAGCGGATTCAGGGCGCCGGCGGCGTTGGTCAGGATGAAGCGGTTTACTCCGGCCCTGGCCAGGGCACGGACCCCGATGGTCACTTCGGACGAGTCGTACCCCTCGTAGAGATGGAAGCGGCCGGACAGGCAGTAGACCCGCCTGCCGCCAATAGCACCGGCCAGCATCTCCCCGCCGTGGCTCTGCACAGTTGAGGCGGGGAATCCCGGGATATCGGAGTAGGGCAGGGTGTCACGCTCCAGGCGAGCGGCCCATTCGCCGAGCCCGGTGCCGAGCACCACGCCCACGGCCCCGGCATCCGGCTTCCCAAGCCTTGAAATGATTATGCTGGCGGCATGCTGGACTTTATCGGGGGTTTGCATATACAAAACGACTTCGGTTGGGTCCACGCGGTTCAGGGGGATGACGTTGTGGACGGGTTGTCAGCCACCGTGCGTCGCTTGTCAAGCGCGCGTGCAGACGAAAGGCGAACTGCATGGATATCGCGACCCTACTCGGCCTCATCGTCGGCCTGACCATGGTCATCGGCGCCATCTTTCTGGGTGGCACCATCTCCACATTCATCAATATCCCCGGTATCATGATCGTCGTCGGCGGCACTCTGGCCGCCATCTCCGTGGCCTTTCCCTTCGAGGAGGTCATTCAGGCGTTCTACGCCGGGGTGAAGATCTTCGCCTCCCGCAAGGTCCGGCCCCGCGAGGTGGTGGACATCATGGTCAAGGTGGCGGAGATCTCCCGCCGCGAGGGCCTGCTGGCCTTGGAGAACATCCAGACGGAGAACGCGGTTCTCAAGAAGTCCTGCCAGCTCATCGCGGACAACGCCGACCCCTCCATGATCCGCGACACCCTGCGCATCGAGATCACCTCCATGAAAAGGCGGCACAAGGTCGGCCAGGACGTGTTCCGTGGGCTGGCTGCCTACTCGCCGTCCTTCGGCATGATCGGGACTCTCATCGGCCTGGTGCAGATGCTGTCAAGGCTGGACGACCCCAAGTCGCTCGGACCGGCCATGGCCGTGGCCCTGCTGACTACCTTCTATGGCTCCCTTATGGCCACGCTCATCTTCCTGCCCATCGCCGGCAAGCTCCACGCGCGCACCATGCAGGAAATCCTCCACCTTGAGATCATCTTCGAGGGCGCCAAGTCCATCCTGGAGAACAACAACCCGCGGCTGGTCTACGAGAAGCTGTCGTCATTCATCGCTCCACGGGAGCGCAAATATGAAAGATGAAGACGAAGAGCTCGGTCTGGAAATAGAGGAAGAGGAAGAGCCGCAAGGCAAGGCGGGCAACTGGCTTGTAACCTACGCGGACATGGTCACGCTGCTGCTGGCCTTCTTCGTGCTGCTTTTTTCCCTGTCGACGATCGACCAGACCGAGTTCACCGATTCCTTTACCGCCATTAAAAAGGCACTGACCGGAGAGGGAGCCGAGATCGCCACCTCGCGTATCACCTCGCGCGAGGCCTCCACTTTGGTGGAGCAGATCGAGTTGCGCCGTAGCATTGAGCAGGCGCAGCGGAAGGTGTACCAGGAAGTGAGGTATCTCCAGTCCACCAAGGGGCTGGAAGGCGTGGTTTCCGCCAAGCTCGACAAAGGAAAAATCACATTGCGTCTGCCCTCCGAGGTTCTGTTCGCTTCCGGCAGCGCCCAACTCCAGCCGCGAGGCAAGGAGGTGGTGGCCCGCCTGAAATCCTTTTTCATCAAACACGCCGACCAGACCATCAATATCAAGGGGTACACGGACGACGTTCCCCCGGGACCGGGGTCGCGGTTTCGAGACAACTGGGAGCTTTCCGCCATGCGGGCCGTCAACGTGTTGCGATTCCTGGTCTCACTCGGCATTTCGCCCAACCGCATGACGGCCACCGGCTTGGCGGACCTGGAGCCGCTGTTCCCCAACAACACGCCGCAGAACAGGTCCAAGAACCGGCGTGTGGAATTTGTCCTGGAGCGCATTGTCAGCTAGACTTAGTTTGCTTGACAAATGGCCGGGGGCGTTACAAAAGGCCTGTTTGCCGCACGGCCGGGGTTCGAGGAAACCTGTTCGAGCGGCTTCGAGAACGCTTGCGGACCGGTAGAGGGAAGAAACCGCCTGAAACGGGCGGAAATACAGATCGAGTCATCCGCCAGGGGAAGGGCTTCCCCCGGCTCTTCCTTTATCCGCGTCCGCCCGCCAAGGAGTAGGAACGCGTGAGCGCGAGAAAGCACAAGGTCCTGGTGGCCAACCGCGGCGAAATCGCCATCCGCATCATCAACGCCTGCCGCAAGCTGGGGTTGGAGTTCGTGTGCGTGTATACCGCGGAAGACCGGCATTCCGGCCATGTCACCCACGCCGTGAAACATGGCGGGGACAAGGCGGCCTACCAGGTGGCCTCTTATCATGACGCCAATGAGTTGCTGGCCGTGGCCGATCATTCAGGGGCCACCGCGGTGCATCCGGGATACGGCTTCTTCGCCGAGGACTTCCGCTTCGCCCGCAGAGTGGTGCGGCGCGATCGTCCCTTGTTGTGGATCGGTCCCTCCTGGCGGGTGATCCGCGAGTTGGGCGACAAGATCAACACCAAGCGTCTTGCCCGACGTATTGGCGTGCCCACGGTGCCCGGCTCCGACCGCCCCGTGTACGACGAGATGGAAGCCGAGGAGATCGCCGAGAGCCTCTTCGCCTTCCAGGCGGAGCAGGGCCTGGAGGACGCCGTGGTGCTGCTCAAGGCATCGGCCGGTGGCGGTGGCATGGGCATCGAGGAGATCGACCGCATGGACCTGTTCCGGTCGGTCTACCGGCGGCTGCGCAATTACGCCAAGCGGCAGTTCCACGACTCCGGCGTGCTCATCGAGCAACGCATCTTCGATTTCAATCACCTTGAGGTCCAGGTCCTGGGTGAGGCCACCGGCCAGCGCCACGTCCATTTCGGCACCCGCAACTGCTCGATTCAGTCCACCGGGCGGCAAAAGCGGGTCGAGGTGGCTCCGGGGTTCGCCCCGGACGAACTGGCCTACGCTTTCGACGCCGGTCGCGTACTGGAGGATATCACCCGCCACTCCCTGAACCTGGCGGCCGAAGTGGGGTACAACTCCGTGGGCACCTGGGAGTGGATCGTCACCCCCAAGGGCGAGCCCTTCCTCATGGAGGTCAATACCCGCATCCAGGTGGAGAACGGCATCTCCGGAGCCATCTCCGCCATCAAGGGCGAGGGCCCGGTGGACCTCATCAAGGAACAGGTCCGGGTGGCCCTGGGCGAACCGCTGGGATACGGCCAGGAGGACATCGGCTTCAACGGGGTGAGCATCGAGTACCGCCTCATTGCCGAGGACCCGGACAACCGCTTCACCCCTTGGGTCGGGACCATCAACCGCTTTGACTGGCGCGACGCCCCCTGGCTGTCCGTCCTGACCCACGTGCCCCGTGACAGGGAGTACGTCATCCCCACGGAGTTCGACCCCAACCTGGCCCTGGCCATCGTGCGGGGCGACGACCTGGAGCAGGCCAAGAAGCGAGGCCGCGAGTTCCTCGACAGCCTCGTGCTCGAGGGCCGGGACGAATCAGGCGGAAGCCTGCGCTCCAACGTCGCTTTTCTGCGCGAAAAGACGGAACACCTGTTGGAATTCTAGCGAGCCGATCCATGGAACTGGATATACGCGTACGCAAGCTCCAGGAGCGCCTGGACTACATCCGCGACATCTTCGCGGGCAAGAAAAGTGACAACATCAAGGTCCTTGAGGCGCGCCTCAAGGAATACGTCGAATCCCCGGCGGAGCACTCCGTTTCCGAACAGGTCCGCAAGCTGGCCCAGCTTGAGGAGATGTTCGACTACCTGGAGACCAAGCTGGACGAGGAGCTGACGCCCATGGACAGGGTGCGCATCGTCCGGCATCCCCAGCGCATCTGCCTCAAGGACATTCTCGAAAACGTCTACGACAACTACACCGAGATCGGCGGGCAGGACGAATATTCCATTGACCCCTCCATGCTCATCGCCCGCGCCTACGTCACAAGGCGGGTGGGGAAGAAAGTCATCAACCAGCCTGTCATGGTCATCGGGCAGGAGAAGGGGCACGGCCAGGAGTTCCGCAACGGCGGCTCGGTCAAGCCCTGGGGCAACGCCAAGGCGCTGCACTACATGAAGGTCGCCGAGATCGAGAACATCCCCATCCACAGCTACATTTTCACTCCCGGGTCCTATCCCATCGAGGACTACCCCGGCGCGGCCCAGCAGATCGCCCGCAACCTCTATGAGATGTCAAAGCTGCGAGTGCCTGTGGTAGCCGTGATTTCCGAGGGCGGCTCGGGCGGCGCGGAGGCCATCGGCATGGCCGACACCAGGCTGATGCTCTCCCACGGCTACTACTCGGTCATCTCTCCCGAAGGCGCGGCGGCCATTGAGGCCAAGACCCGCCAGGGGCAACGCGTGCCGCCGGAACTCATCGAAAAGTGCGCCCGCCAGCTGAAGATAACGGCTCGCGACAACAAGGAAATGGGCTACGTAGACCGGGTCATCGGGGAGCCGCCGCTGGGAGCCCGGGCAGATCACTACGACTTTTACAAGACCCTCCGCGCCGAGATGATCCAGGCCACGAACCAGGTGGTGCTGCGCGTCAAGGGAATGAAGTTCTTCCGTTCCATGGCGCTGAAGCGGCGTTCCGGCCGCGACCCAGAGTCGGACGCCGTTTTCGTGCGCTGGACGCTCTCCTCCCGGGCCAGGGACAATCTGGTGGACAAACGCCATCAGCGCTTCCGCCGCATGGCCCAGGAAGCCTTTCAAGACAAGGGCGGCGTCTGGCAGAAGGTCTACGCCAAGGGGCAGCAGCTCTCCTGGTCGATCAACTCCTATTTCCGCTACGAATTCCTGGGCAAGCGGCGCAAAAAACTGGCCCGCATGTGGGAGGAGGTCGAGGCCGAACTCATCCTGGTTCGCGACAAGATCGGCCGTCCGTTCAAAGGGCTTTCCCGCTGGCTGGGCAACGAGACTGAAAACGGCCTCGACCCCGAAACCCAGAAGAACCTGACCCAACTGTCCACCTGGGAGGACGAGGAGAGCAGGGCCAAGGGCAAGTGGGCCTATGCCTCCCCGCGCTCCAAGGAGGACAGGACAGTGACCTGCCCCAAGGCGCAGGAAAGCGGCTGCCTGGATCTCTGGGCGCCCGACCTGTTCGGAGAGTACGCCGGCGTGTGCGGCTACTGCGGCCACCACTTCCCAATGGAGTACCAGTGGTATCTCTACAACCTGTTTGACGAAGGAAGCGTCTTCGAGTTCAACGGCCATCTCGAGTCAGGCAACCCGCTCGGCTACGAAGGACTGGACCAGAAGATCGAGCAGGCCAAGAACAAGACCGGCCTGAAAAGCGCCTGCATGACCTTTGAAGCCCGCATCGAGGGTGTGGCCCTGGTTGTGGCCATGCTGGCCGCCCCCTTCCGTGGCGGCTCTGTGGGCGCGGCCGAGGGGGAAAAGTTCATCCGGGCCGTGGAGCGGGCCAAGAAGAAACACTACCCCTTGCTGGCCTATGTGCATGGCACGGCTGGCATACGCATTCAGGAAGGCACCAACGGCGTCATCCAGATGCCTCGCTGCACCCAGGCGGTGCAGCGTTACATTGAGGACGGCGGATTGTACTTGGTGCTCTACGACACCAATTCCTACGCCGGTCCCGTGGCCAGTTTCCTGGGCTGCTCGCCGTATCAGTTCTCCATTCGCTCGGCCAACATCGGTTTCGCAGGGCCCGGCGTCATCAAGGAAACCACCGGCGTGGACATTCCGCCCGACTACCATCAGGCCCATCAGGCCCTATCGCGGGGCCACATCCAGGGCATCTGGGACCGGCGCGAGGCCAGAAAGAATCTCTATCAGGCCCTGCTGACCATGGGCGGCCGCAACCTTTATTTCCGCTAGGGAGTCCGGGGTGATCAACGTCAAGGAACTGCTGGAGGAGATCAAGGCCTCCCCCTACATTCTCATCGATATCAATGCTCCCCACACCGGCACGGTGGATTTCGCGCTTACGGAGAGCGGAGCCGATGTGCGGGGGCCGCACGGCAACTGGGGCGAAAAGCCCGGGACGCTCATCGCTTCAATGGAGCGCGAGCGCAATTCCAAGCCCATCCGCTCCCCCGAGAGCGGCGTGTTGGAAACGGTGGAGCTGGACCTGCAGGGCAAGTTCGTGGAGGCCGGAACCAAGCTTGCCACCGTACGCCATTACCTGACTTCCAAAGAAGTAATCGACATCATCCTCAAAAAAACACTGCATCTCTTTACGGCGCCGGAGCGCGCCAAGTATTACTTCGTGCCGGAAGTGGACAAGAAGATGAAGTCCTCGGGCAAGCGCAGTGTGGAAGTGCGCGATGGCATGGAGTTGTTTATTATGTCGCGCATGAAGCGCGAGACGTTGCTTCATTACAAGGGGCCCGAAGGCAAGATCTACGCGGTGTTCTTCCATCTGGGAGAGAACAAGGATCCCGGCGATCCCCTCATTGGCGTCTGCCCATCGGACCAGCTCGGGCAGATTCAGGACGTGGTCAACCGCGTCCGCAGCGAGTGGGAGGAGGAGTAGGCCTCGCCGCCTCAGTCGCCTGAAGGGCGCGCAAGCCGTGGATTGCTTTCGTGTTTCCACTTGGTGTAGTGTGACACGGCATTTCCGCTCCACCACTTCGGATTGCGCCGCTTGGCGGGTTCGGGGAGAAGCAAAGGGGTGTTTTCGGAGTGGCCGTATTTCATTGCCGGTCCTGCGGGTTGCGGAAGGAGGTCCCTGACAAGTACGTCGGCCGCGAGGTAGCCTGTCCACGCTGCGGGCACGACGTCTCGATTCTCCCTCCTGAGGAAGGCCTCCCGCGGCTCCAGCCGGCACAGCCCCCCTCTGACCCCCTAGCCGAGGGCGCGGCGGCGGCCGAGCCCCTGAAACAGGCGAAGCCCGCAAGGGCCGACGAACCTTTCAGTTCCCACGGGCGGGGCATAGATCTCTCCACAGAGCCCACACCCTCGTTCCAGGACGAAGATCGCCCCGCGGGACCGGCCATCGCCATTTCCGGGGTAGGGGAGCCGGAAACCCTTGACAGGCCTTCTCTCCTGCAAGGCGGCCTCGGTGGCAACCTGCTGGCAGGCTTGGCCAACGCTTTCATTTCGTCCATCCTTATTCTTTCCTTCGCTGTGCTGGTTTTTGGCGGCATTGTCCTTCCCGGAGATTTCGCCCACGGGTTGACCATGGTTTTCCTGGGCGGCGCGGCCGGTGCGATCATCTACGGTTTGACCTCGCACATTCCCTTCGGACTGGCTGTCCCGGCAACCGCCGCCACCGCCATGACCGCCTTCATGGTCGGACACATTCACCGGAGCATGAGTGGACTCTACACCGCCGAAGCCATGTTCCCCACCATGGCCGTGTCCGTTGCCCTGGCCGCCTTCGTCACTGGCATGCTGTTGCTGTTCGTGGGCTCCATGGGCATGGGCAGGTGGATCCGCTTCATCCCGCACCAGGTAATTGGCGGCCTGCTGGCGGGCATTGGAGTCCTGGTCGTTTTGCGCTCGGTGAGCTGGATGGCCGGCACCATGGACTGCTTCGGCGACATGGGCATGCTTCTTGGCTGGGACGCTTGCGTCAACTGGCTTCCCGGACTTGGCCTGGGCTTGGCGCTCTTTCTCGTCAGCCGAAAGGTTCGTCATCCGGCCGCTCTGCCACTGCTGTTCCTCGTCGTTCTGGCTGGTGGCGCCGTTGCTGTCCACATTTGGGCGACACCGCTCCCAGAGGCCGCCAAGGAGGGGTGGACGTTCGCCGCGGCTCCCTTCACCCCGTTCTGGAAAGTCTACACCGAGCCGTTTCTTTCCCAGGTGCGCTGGGATGTTGTGGCGGACTGCTCCGGCTATATCCTGGCTGTGGCCGGGCTTGTGCTGGCCACGGCCATGCTCAAGGTCTCGGAGCTCGATAGCGAGACCAACGGAGACTATGGCCTGGATACGGAGTTCAAGCATCTCGGCCGTACGGACATGCTCTGCGGTGTGCTGGGTGCCATGCCCGTTAATATTTCCCGAAGCCGCTCCTTGGGCGCCATGCGCACCGGGGCGGGCGGCCCGCTGGCCGCGTTGGTCACGGGACTGCTTCTGGCCGGAGCCATGGTCTACGCCGGGGCCGCCTTGCCGTACATTCCACGCTTCGTGCCGGGGGCGGTCCTTGTTTTCCTCGGGCTGCGGCTGGTGGCCCACTGGCTCGTCGATACCTGGGCGGTGTTTACCCGCAAGGACGACTGGGGCGTGCTGCTGCTCATCGCGGTGCTCACCGTGACTCTCGGGGCGCTTATGGGTGTTGCCGTGGGCGCAGCCTTGGCCATGATGATCCTTGTCTCGCGCTACGGCAGGGTGGATGTGGTCAAGTTCGCGCTCTCCGGGGCCAACAACCGCTCCAACGTGGACCGCGCGCCATCGCAACTGGGAATCTTGCGCGAGAAGGGCGACGCAATTCACATTTTGCGGCTGCAGGGGTTCATTTTCCTGGGCACAACACAAACCATTATCCGGCAGCTCAGGGACCGCATCAACGATCCGGAGCGCCATCCGCTACGGTACGCCATTCTCGACTTCAGACTGGTAAACGGCCTGGACTCGGCTGTATCCAACGGCCTACGCAAACTCAAACATCTGGCCGGGAACAACCGGGTCACGCTCATTTTCGCCTCGCTGCCCTTCGAAGTCGAACGGCAGTTGGAGGAGAGCGGATTCACGCTCAATGATCCCGACGGCTCATCGCGAACGTTCATGGATTCGGACTTCGCGTTGGAATGGTGCGAGGACCGCATTCTGGAAGCCAACGATGCCCTGGCCCTTCGCGAGAAGTCCATCCACGACATCCTTGTCAACGTTTTCCCGGAGCCTGGACTCGTTCCGGAGTTCGTCGACCAACTGGAGCGTGTGGCGGTGGATAAGGGCACCTTTGTCTTTCGCCAGGGCGACCCGTCGGACTCCATGTACTTCATCGAATCTGGCATGGTGAACATCCAGCTTGAACTGGAGGGGCACAAGATTCTGCGCTTGGCCAAGATGCGGCCAGGCACGATCTTCGGAGAAATGGGAATCTATACTGATGCTCCGCGCTCCGCATCGGTCCTGGCTGCCGAGGACTGCGTGCTCTACAGGCTGTCCCAGCACAGGCTGGATGTCATGCAGGAGCAAAATCCCCATCTCGTCTCGGTCGTCCACCGTTTCGTTGTGAACCGGCTTTCCAGCCGGGTGGCCGAGGCCAACGCAAAAATCCGCGATCTCGTGAAATAGGAGAGGTCATGGGCAAGTACCTGCAAGTCCGCGTCTCAGTCTCCACCTTCAATCCGGACGAGGTCCAGCGCGCCTGGCCCATCCTCTACGACATCGCCTGGCCCGGGGACCGCTACCAGAGCCATGAGCGTCTGGGCGTGTTGGAACTTGTTGAGCAGTTGCGCGATATTGCCGAGTTCGGTGAACTGGACAAGGATGTGAAGAAAATATTGAACGAGGAACTGCCGCGCGTCGCTCATCTGCGGCAGTTGCTGGACCTGGCCCTGGGCGACTGGAACGCGACCGAGGCGGAAAAGCTGACCACGCGGATCGAGGATGCCCTCGGGGAACTGGAAAACCGGCTGACCTCCTGATAGGTTGGCTCGCCCGCTTTCGGGCAATTAGCACAAGGAGAACATCATGGCTGGCAGCCTCAACAAAGTCATGCTCATCGGCCGTTTCGGAGCCGATCCCCAATTGCAGTATCTTCCTTCGGGGACTCCCGTGGTCAACGTGAACATGGCCACGGACGAATCGTTCAAGGACCGCCAGACGGGCGAGCGACAGGAACGCACGGAGTGGCACCGTCTGGCCATCTTCGGCAAGTCGGCGGAGTTCGTGGCCAACTACTTGAACAAGGGAGCCCTGGTGTACGTGGAGGGCAGCCTGCGCACCCGCAAGTGGCAGGACCGCGACGGTAACGATCGCTACACCACGGAGATCGTGGTGGACATGCGGGGTACTATCCAGGCCCTTGAGACCCGCTCGCAGCGCCAGCAGGGCGGCGGTTGGCAGGAACAGCCCCAGAACGGCGGCCAAGGCGGCTGGGGTGGTCAACAGCGTGGCGGTCAGGGAGGCGGCCAAGGCGGAGGCCAGGGCGGCGGACGCCAGCAGGGCCCCTCGGAAGAAGAAGATCTCGGTCCGGCCTTCCCCTCTGAGGCCTCGGGCATGGATGACGTGCCCTTTTAAAATAGTTGCCCGTCACGACGATAAAAAAGGCGGCTTTCTTGCCTAGATTTCGAAGAGCATTTCCAGGTCGTCGCGGGTGAGGGACTTCCAGGAGTCCTGGCCCGGGATGATGGCGTCGGCGATTCCTTTCTTCTGTTCCTGCAGTTTGAGGATCTTCTCTTCCACCGTGTTCTGGCAGATCATCTTGTAAGAAAAAACTTGGCGGGTCTGGCCGATGCGGTGGGTTCGGTCCGTGGCCTGGGATTCCACCGCCGGATTCCACCACGGATCGTAGTGGATGACGTAGTCGGCGCTGGTCAGGTTCAGGCCGGTGCCGCCCGCCTTGAGCGAGATGAGGAAGATGGGGATGTCAGGATCGGAGTTGAACCGTTCCACCTGCTCGAAGCGGTCCTTGGAGGCGCCGTCGAGGTAGGAGAAAGGAATCTTGTTGATGGACAGCCAACTGCGGATGATGTGCAACATCTGAACGAACTGGGAGAAGACCAGCACTTTGTGGCCTTCCTCGATGACCTCGGTGACGAGGTCCTTGAAGGCGTCGAACTTGCCCGAGGGCAGGTTGGTGGAGACGCCCGGCATGTCAAGCTTGAGCAGTCTGGGGTGGCAGCAGATTTGCCGCAGCTTGAGCAGCGCGTCCAGGATGGACATCTGGGACTTGGCCATGCCCTTTTCGTCCACCGTGGCCATGACCTGATCCTTCAGCTTTTTGGCCAGCGAGGCGTAGAGCTCCATTTGCTCGGCGGACAGCGCGCAATAATGAGTGGTCTCCACCTTGGGCGGCAGGTCCTTGGCCACCTCGGACTTGGTGCGCCGCAGGATGAAGGGCTTCACCCGACCGCGAAGGTAGTTCAGGGTGTCCTCGTCCCCGTCCTTGATCGGCTTGACGATGCTCCGCTGGAAGGCGTGCTGTGAGCCCAAAAAGCCCGGCATGAGGAACTCGAACAGGCTCCACAACTCGAAGAGGTTATTCTCGATGGGGGTGCCGGAGAGGCAGATGCGCACCTTGCCGCTGAGCTTACGCACCGAGCGTGCGGTGATGGTGTTGGGGTTCTTGATGTTCTGCGCCTCGTCCAGAACAATGGCGCTGAACTCGTGTTTCTGCAACTCGTCGAGGTCGCGCCGGAGCAGGGCGTAGGTGGTCAGCACCACGTCAGAGGAGCCAATCTCCTTGAACATGCCCTCGCGCCGCGCCCCATAGACCATGAGAGCCTTCATTTCCGGTACGAATTTTTCGCATTCCCGCTGCCAGTTGGGCAGCACCGAGGTGGGCACCACGATCAGGCTTGGGCCCTCCATCTTGTTTTCCTTGAGGTGCTGCAAAAAGGAGAGGGTCTGTACGGTCTTGCCCAGGCCCATTTCGTCGGCCAAAACGCCGCCGAAACCATACTGGCGCAGGAAGTTGAGGTAGGAAAGCCCCTGCGTCTGGTAGGGGCGGAGAGTGGCGTTGAGGTTTTTGGGCGTTTTGACAGGCTCGATCTGTTTGAAATTGTGGATTTTATCTCGAAGGGAGTTCCAGAAGGAGTCGGTGTGCACCTCGTCGAGGTCTTCGACGAGCTTGTCCAGAACCGGGACCTCGTATTGCTTGAAGGTGTTCTTGGGCGGCTTGTCCGGGTCGTAGCCCATGGCCCGCAGCTTGTCGGAGAGCTTCTCCAGCCAGGATTCGGGCAGGGAGGTGTAGGAGCCGTCCTTGAGCTGGACGTAGCGTTTGCCCTCGGTCCAGGCTTTCCAGATCTTGTCGATGGGCACCTTCTGGCCGTCGTAGTCCACCGAGAGGTCCAGGTTGAACCAGGCGTTGTCCTCGTCCTCGGTTTCGATTTCGGCGGTGACAACGGGTTTGGAGAGCCGCACCTTGTAGCGGCTGAGGTTCTGCTCGCCGTAGACGCGATAGGTTTCAACCAGTTTGGGGTAGGCGTCCAGCAGGAAGGCGATGGCTTCCTCGGGCTCCAGGAACCAGTTGGCGTTGTTTCGCGCCTGGAAATTCATGTCCTGCAGCAGGGTGATGAGTTCGGATTCGGCCTGCTGGTCGCGCCGCAGGAGGTAGGATTTGCCCTCGAAGGCATAGCTGCCGGTTTGCAGGTCCGGGTTGGGGCCGGGCAGGACGACTTCCGTGTGCTCGGTTTCGTAGACGTTCTGGATTTGCAGGGTGAGCAGGCTGCCTTCTTCGTCCAGGAACAGCTTGGGGTTGTATTGGGCGGGAACGAAGATGGGGGCCATGCGCTCCAGAAATACCTCCTGACCATGGATGTCCGAGGAGGGGAGCTGCGTCCAGACGCGGTCCAAAAACTCCGAGATGTCCGCGTGGGGCACCACCGGATCCTGGTCGATAATTTCCTTGATCAGGCTGGAGGAGAGCCCCGTTTGAACGGGGTAGAAGGTTCCCTTGCGCAGAACCCACAGGGGAAGCTGCCCGTAGAAATACAGTTCCGAGCCTTTGATGGAGAAGGGGGGCTTTCCCTCGGCGCCGAGCATGATATCGAAGCGCAGCCCCTCTTCCTCGTCCATGATGGGGGTGAGCCGTAGCCGCATGGTCTTGCGCTGCACCCGTACGGGCTGTTCCGTATCGCGTAGAAAAAGGTAGTATTCGTCCTTGATTGCCCACAGGAACCAGGTGACAAGCCCGGGCGGCAGCTCCACTCGGTGGCCCATGTAGTCAAGGTAAGCGCCGATCTGCTGGGCCACGTCCGCCAACTGGGGCGAAGCGTCGCACCAGCCGGGGTTTTTGACGATCTGCTCCAGGGTGACTTCGTTCTGCACCTGGGAGAGGCCTGATTTGTTCTGCCGGGCGCGGAAAAAGGCCACCTGAAGGCGGTCGGGCTCGGGGTAGAAGCGGTAGACGATGTAGTGGCGGCCCGGTTCGGGCTCGTGCTCCGAGGCGAAGAATCCGCGAAAACTCTGCCTCCAGTCGGCGCGCGGCTTGACCGGCTCTTCACCCTTGCCGCTCTCGCCGAGGCTCTTGAGGAGCTTGAGAGCGCCGGCCCCGACATGCTTGCAGACGCCGGAGAACTGGTCCGGGCAGTTACAGAAAAACGTCACCGTCCCGTCGGCCAGGTTGAGGCCTATCTCAGCGGAGTAGCTCTGGAAGTCGTCACCCTGAACCTGGGCGTCGATATCCCAGAAGTTCTCCCGCTTGTTCAGGGAGAGCTTGCGGACACCGCCGCTTTCAAGGATGGACTGGGAACCCTCCAGGATGTACTCAGGGATGGTGTCGTTGATGAATCCGTCGAGGATTTCGCCGGCTCGGGTCTCGTCCTGGGACATGAATGGCAGCCTTTAACTCTCCGCGGTGGCAGGCAGGGGGGCGCGGGCGGCCCATGCCGTGCGCGTATTGGCAGCCGCGGGAAAGATCAGTATCATCTAATCAAAATTACCGGCCCTTTCAAGCTGGGGGTGAACATTTTTCCACCCCGGCAAGCCAATGGACAGCCTTGTTGCCAAAGTCATTCCTTCACGTTTTCCTGCTTTTCTGCATGCTTCTCGCCGCCGGATGTTCCGATGAGCCTGAACGGTCCGCCACGCGGGCCGATCAGCCTTCCTCGTTGCCGTCGGAGCCCCAGTACGGTGGCCGGCTCGTGCAACCGACCCTCGGCGAGCCGTCCAACCTCATCCCGTTTTTGGCCACGGACGCGTCTTCTCATGAGGTGGCTTCGCACATCTTTGTGGGCCTGCTGCGCTACGACAAAAACATCGAACTCGTCCCCTGGGCGGCCGAGTCCTATGAGGTGCTGGACGATGGCAGGAAGTTGCGCTTCACCCTGCGCAAAGACATTCGTTGGGCCGACGGCCGTCCCCTCACGGCGCGCGACGTGGAGTTCACCTACCGTTTGCTCATAGACCCGGAGACGCCCACCGCCTACGGTGATGATTTCAAGGCCGTCTCGAAGTTCACGCGCACGGGACCTTACTCCTTCGAGGTGACATATGACAAGGTCTATGCCCGCGCCCTCGTTTCCTGGGCGCAGGACATCATGCCCAAGCACCTGCTGGAAGGGGAGGACCTCATGGCCACCGAGTTCTCCCGAAAACCGGTAGGCGCTGGCGCATATACGCTCGATTCGTGGACCGCGGGGAGCCGCTTGGTGCTGGAGGCGAACCCGGACTATTTCCTTGGCCGTCCCTACCTGGATCAGACCATCTACAAGGTCATTCCGGACTTGGGAACCCAATTCATGGAACTGAAGGCGGGAAACCTCGACTTCATGGGCCTCACGCCCAAGCAGTATCTTTTTCAGACGGACGGCCCCAAGTGGGAGAGGGATTTTAGCAAGTACAAGCATCTCTCCTTCGGCTACACGTACCTTGGCTACAATCTGCGCAGAGAGATGTTCCAGGACAAGCGGGTACGGCAAGCCCTGACCTACGCCATCGACAAAAAGGAACTGGTCAAGGGCGTTCTTTTCGGGCTGGGCAAG
Source organism: Desulfohalovibrio reitneri (assembly GCF_000711295.1). Taxonomy (NCBI): domain Bacteria; kingdom Pseudomonadati; phylum Thermodesulfobacteriota; class Desulfovibrionia; order Desulfovibrionales; family Desulfovibrionaceae; genus Desulfohalovibrio; species Desulfohalovibrio reitneri. Next base: position 16,323 of record NZ_JOMJ01000003.1, read on the forward strand.
CCGGCCATGGGGCCTTACAAACCGGGCACCTGGGTCTACAACGAGAAGCTTGAACCATACGGGTACGATCCGGACAGGGCGCTGGAAATGCTGGCAGAGGCGGGCTGGCGCGACCGCGATGGCGACGGGTTGCTGGACAAGGATGGCCGTCCCTTCGCCTTCACCATCCTAACCAACCAAGGCAACTCCCAGCGTATCAAGACCGCCCAGATCATCCAGCACCGCCTGGGGGAGATAGGCATTCGGGTTGAGGTGCGCACAGTGGAGTGGGCCGCCTTCATCAAGGAGTTCGTCAACAAGGGCAACTTCGACACCATTCTGCTTGGCTGGAATATCCTCCAGGACCCAGACATACACGCCGTCTGGCATTCCTCCCAACATTCCCCGGACGGCCTGAACCACACCTTTTACGCAAACGCGGAACTGGACGAATTGCTGGTGGAGGGCCGGCACACCCTGGACCAGGCCGAGAGGAAAAGGATATACGACCGGGTTCAAGAGATACTCCACGAGGACCAGCCGTACTGCTTTCTCTACGTGCCGTACAGTCTGCCCGCGGTTCACTCCCGGTTCCAGAACATCGAACCGGCTCCGGCGGGGATTACGTACAACTTCGAGCGCTGGTGGGTGCCCCAATCCATGCAGCGATTCGCCAGAACCAGATAGAGCGCGCCACGCCATGATCCGCATCAACGAGATCATCGACAAGATATCCGGTTATCTGCCCGAAGCCGACCTGGCCCTCATCCAGAAGGCCTACGTCTTTTCCGCCTCGGCCCACGAGGGGCAGACGCGTCTTTCCGGCGAGCCGTACCTGTCCCACCCCCTTTCCGTGGCCGACATACTGGCTGACATGCGTCTTGACGAGGCATCCATCGCCGCCGCGCTTCTGCACGACACCGTGGAGGACACCAAAGTCACCATCGGGGAAGTCCGCAAGAAGTTCGGCAACGACGTGGCCCACATCGTCGAGGGCGTGACCAAAATTTCCAGGATGGTCTTCGAGTCCAAGGAGGACGCCCAGGCGGAGAACATCCGCAAGATGATCGTGGCCATGTCCGAGGACATCCGCGTGCTTATGGTCAAGCTGGCCGACCGGTTGCACAACATGCGCACCCTGGAGCACATGCGCCCCGAGAAGCAGCGTGCCGTGTCCCAGGAGACCATGGAGATATACGCCCCGCTGGCCAACCGGCTCGGACTGTATCGCGTCAAGCGGGAACTGGAGGACCTGTGCCTGCACTACCTCAAGCCGGAGGCGGCCAAGCAGCTCAAGCGCAGCGTCGAGCAGCACCAGACCGTGGGCAAGGAGTATGTGGACAAGCTGACCTCCCTGCTGGAGGACATGCTCAAGACGAACCAGATCGAAGGGAGGGTGCAGGGCAGGACCAAGCATCTCTATAGCATCTACAACAAGATGCTCCAGCAGGGGCTGACCTTCGATCAGGTCTACGATCTCATCGCCTTCCGGGTCATCGTCCACTCCATCAAGGACTGCTATGCCGTCCTCGGGCTTGTCCACGCCACCTGGCGGCCCGTTCCGGGCAAGTTCAAGGACTACATATCCATGCCCAAGGCCAACATGTACCAGAGCCTGCACACCACGGTCATCGGGCCGGACGGCGAGCGGGTGGAGATACAGATCCGCACCGAGGAAATGCACCGCATGGCCGAATTCGGTGTGGCCGCCCACTGGCAGTACAAGGAATCCGGCAAGGGCATGAAGACCAAGGACCTGGAGAAGTTCACCTGGCTTCGCGAGATCGTGGACTGGCAGAAGGAGACCAAGGACCCCAAGGAGTTCATGTCGTCCCTGCGGTTCGACCTGTTCTCCGACGAGGTCTACGTGTTCACCCCGCGAGGTGACGTGAAGGAGCTTCCCGAGGGCGCCACTCCGGTGGATTTCGCCTATCTCATCCACTCCGAGGTGGGCGACCACTGTTCCGGGGCCAAGGTCAACGGCAAGCTCTCCCCGCTTTCCACCAAGCTCAAGAATGGCGACACGGTGGAGATCATCACCAACACCTCCCGCCATCCCAGCCGCGACTGGCTGGAGTTCGTCAAGACAGGCAAGGCCATCTCCCGCATCAAGCATTTCCTGCGCACCGAGGAACGGGAACGTTCCATCGCGCTGGCCAAGGAGATGCTGGAGAAAGAGGGCCGAAGGTTGGGCATCAATTTCAACAAGGTGCTGCAGTCCGGCGACCTGCAGCCCGTGGCCGAGGAGTATTCCTACAAGACTGTGGACGACCTGCTGTCTGCGGTTGGCTACTCCAGGCTGACCCCCAAGAAGGTGCTTAACCGGCTGCTTCCCAAGAACACGGAGCCTGAGCCCGAGCAGCAGCCGCAGCCGACCCAGGAGGAGGCCAGGCAGCGCCCCTCATCCGACAAGGTCCGCATCAAGGGCGTGGACGACGTGCTGGTTCGCTACGCCCAGTGCTGCGACCCTCTGCCGGGCGAGCCCATCGTGGGCTACATCTCCCGAGGCAAGGGCGTCACGGTGCATACCGCGGACTGCCCCAACGTCAAGAACTTCGAGGCCGAGCGGGTCATGCCCATCGCCTGGGAGGGGGAGGAGGACAAGCCATATCCTGCAAAGATATCCATCAAGGCCCGCAATCTCCAGGGTGTGCTGGCCCAGATCGCGGATATCCTGGCCCAGCAGGGTGTGAATATCGACTCCGGCACCTTCCTCTCCAACGAGGACAACACATCGGACATCGTTTTCAAGGTGGAGGTTCGAGACCGCGCGCATCTCTACGAGACCATCGACCGCCTCTCCGCCCTCGACCAAGTGTTGGACGTGTCGCGCATGGTCCTGGCTTGAAGCGACGCCGAGAGGCCTTAGGGACGGCCCCATGCGGGATTGTGGCAAGGAGGACGGACCACTCTGTCCGTCCTCGGAAAAGAACGCTGACGATTTTTGCACGAAAAAGGGAAAAAACGGCTCGTTGCCGTCACCCAACGGTCTCATTCTTGACACGTGAACTGAATCGGGTACAAAGGCTTGCTCCGTTCGGGGGGAACGGAAATCCAGCGCTCAACGCCACGAAGGATTCCAGACCATGGCGCCGATGATCGAAATCAAGTCGTTGAACAAGTGGTTCGGCGAGTTCCACGTTCTCAAGGATATCACCGATACGGTGGAGCGCGGCGAGGTGATGGTCATCTGCGGTCCCTCCGGGTCCGGCAAGTCCACTCTCATCCGCTGCATCAACCGCCTGGAGGACTACCAGCGCGGCCACGTCCTCATCGAGGGCAAGGACGTCAAGGACCCCGACGTCAACCTCAATACCCTGCGCACCGAGATCGGCATCGTTTTTCAGCAGTTCAACCTCTATCCGCACCTGTCTGTGTTGCGCAACGTCACCCTGGCTCCCACCAAGGTCAAGAAAGAGCCCAGGGCCCAGGCGGAAAAGACCGGCATGGACCTTCTGGAGCGGGTGGGCATCCACGACCAGGCGCACAAGTACCCGGCCGAGCTTTCCGGCGGGCAGCAGCAGCGGGTGGCCATCGCCCGCGCCCTGGCCATGCGGCCCAAGATCATGCTGTTCGACGAGCCTACCTCCGCCCTTGACCCGGAGATGATCAACGAAGTGCTCAACGTCATGAAGAGCCTTGCCCGCGAGGGCATGACCATGCTCTGCGTGACACACGAAATGGGCTTCGCCCGGGAGGTGGCCGATCGCGTCACCTTCATGGATTCCGGAGAAATCATCGAGCAGGCCGCGCCGCATGAGTTCTTCAGCAATCCACGCCACGAGCGGACCAAGGCTTTCCTCAAGGAAATCTTGTAGGACGGCCACCACCTTCAACGAGAGGAGGATCGCCATGCGCAGAATCACCACCATCTTCATCGCCGCACTGCTGGTCGTCGGACTGGCCGCCGTGGCCTCGGCCGACAGGTTGCAGAACATTAAAGACCGCGGAACCCTGATCTGCGGGGTCAAAGACTCGGTCTACCTGTTCGGCTTCGTCAACGAGGACACCAACCAACTGGACGGCTTCGACGTGGACATCTGCAAGAAGTTCGCGGACAAACTGGGTGTGGACGTGGAGTACAAGACCGTCACCTCCGCCACCCGCATCCCGATGCTGACCCAGGGTTCCATCGACGTGGCCGCCGCCACCATGACCCACAAGTTTTCCCGTGACGACGTCATTGACTTCTCCATCACCTACTTCATGGACGGCCAGAAGCTTCTGGTGAAGAAGGATTCCGGCATCCAGTCCACCGACGACCTGGCCGGCAAGCGGGTGGGCACCGTCAAGGGCTCCACTTCCGAGAAGAACATCTCCCAGGCCCAGCCCGAGGCCAAGGTCATCTCCTATGACGAGTATCCCCAGGCTTTCCTCGCCTTGAAGCAGGGCAAGGTTCATGCCGTGACCACCGACTCCGGCATCCTGGCCGGTCTGAAGATGAGCGACGACAATCCCGACAACTGGGCCATCGTCGGCCCCTACTTCTCCGCCGAACCCTACGGCATCGGCGTGCCCGAGAACCAGTCCAACCTGCGCGACTTCATCAACAAGTCCCTGGTCGAGATGTGGAACTCCGGCGAATACCACGAGCTCTACAAGAAGTGGTTCGACACCGAGCCCCAGGGCTGGGAGATGACCACCTGGCCCATGTAAGGCCGGGTCTCACCGAATGAAATCGTGAGGGGACGCCCCCTGGGCGTCCCCTCATCTTTGCCAGGAGCGGCGCGTGAACTACGAATTCAATTGGGAACTCGTCCTCACGGGGGAATACGGTCAGTGGATCGTGGAAGGTCTGATCAAGACCCTCCAGATTTCATCCGTCTCCATCGTGTTCGCCATGCTGCTGGGCACTCTAGTGGCCGTGTTCCGCATGACCCATTTCAAGCCCCTGCAGTGGATCGCCCTGGCCTTCACCGAGTTCTTCCGCAACACACCGCTTCTGGTCCAGATTTTCTTTTGGTATTTCGGCTCGTACTCCATTTTGCCCAATGTTGTGAACGAATGGCTCTACGACCACAATTTCGAGTTCGCCTCGGGCGTCATCGCTCTTTCGGTCTACACCTCGGCCTTCATCGCCGAGGAAATCCGCTCCGGTGTGAACTCCATCCCAAAGACGCAGTTGGAGGCCTCGCGGGCCTGCGGCCTGTCATTCATCCAGGCCATGTCCTACGTCATTCTGCCCCAGGCCTTCCGCATCATCATCCCGCCGCTCATCAGCCAGTTCCTCAACCTCATCAAGAACTCCTCCCTGGTCATGACCATTGGAGTCATGGAACTGACCTATATGGCGCGGCAGATCGAGTCCTACACGTTCCATGGGTTCGAGGCGTTCACTGTGGCCACCCTGATCTACATCTGCATTTCGCTGGTGGTCTCGTTCCTCATCACCCAGTACAACAAGTATTTCATGCGCCAGGTGCAGTACTAGGAGCGTCCCGTGCATTGGGAAGTCGTCTGGAACAACCTTGATTATTTTCTCTGGGGAGCCTATCCCGATGGGCCTCTGGGCGGGTTGGCCATGTCCATCATGCTGGCCCTGGGCGGCATATTCGGCGCTTTCTGGCTGGGGTTGGGAGCGGGGCTCATGCGGCTGTCCCACTTGCGAATGCTACGGTATCCGGCCACCGTCTACATTGAGGTAATTCGCGGCACACCGCTTCTTATGCTCATTTTTTGGTTCTACTTCCTGGCCCCCATCGCCCTGGGTAGAACCTTGCCGGAGGCGGAGAGCGCCCTCGTCGCCTTCATCGTCTTCACCGGGGCCTACATCGCGGAAATTGTCCGTGCGGGCGTGCTGGCCCTGCCACGCGGGCAGATGGAAGCCGCCCGCTCCACCGGCCTGTCCCACGTGCAGGCCATGACGTTCGTTATCCTTCCTCAGGCCCTGCGGAACATGATTCCCAGCTTCGTCAATCAGTTCGTCTCCCTGACCAAGGACACCTCCCTGGCCTACATCATCGGCGTCAACGAGCTCACCCGCGCGGCCACGCAGGTAAACAATCGCACCATGAACGCGCCTACCGAGATTTTTATCGCTATCGCCGTGCTGTACTTCATCATCTGCTACGTGCTGACCTCACTCAGCCGCCGCCTGGAGCGCAGGCTGGCGCGCGGCCAGGGGCCGGGCTAGGCCGAGCACCCGACGACTCGCCAACGAAAAAGCCCGCGGCCTGATCAGGCCGCGGGCTTTTTCGTTTTCTATGAACGGGGGGGGTCAGCTCAAGATGACGGAGGCGGGCTGAAAACGGAAAAGAAACGAGTCTCCCCGGTCGAAGCCGATTTCGCGCCTGCATTCCTCCGTGATCAGGGCGCACACTCCTGTCCCGTCATCCAGCCGCCCACTCACTTCTGCGGCCACCCCATCGCTTGCGATGTCCTCGACCACACCGGGGAAAGCATTTGTCCCGGCGCCAGTTTCCCCATGTCCCCATTTTTCCAGGATCACCCAGGTGGCCTTGACCAAGGCCACGGCGTGCCTGCCTTCCTCCAGTCCTAGCTTCTTTCTGCTGTGCTCTGTGATGAGGCTGGCGATTTCGTAGCCGGAATCGGTACGGAGCCTGACCTCGCAGACCACATCGTTGCCGGTGTACCCCGTGACCGTTGCTTGAAAGGTGTTTCTGGCGCTGGTTTCCATTTCGAATTCCCGTGCGCAGTGGTTCTGAATGACGTGCCGCAGGTCGGATTCCGTCATGGTCACGAAATTGGCCGTGTAGTCCGTGCGCGAATGGCCCAGAAGCGACTGAACCGCGCGCATAGGCATGCCCCCTTGCAAGAGTTCTATGGCCCGGGAGTTTCTCAGCACTCTGGGGTTGAGCAGTTCACGCGGTATATCGCATCGCTCCACCTGGTCGGAAAATTTGCGTCGAAGGAATCCCTGGTCCAGATCGAAAATCCGCTCCCCGGCATTTTTCTCGGAAATCGCCCAGCCGTACTTGACGCAGAAGTCCCTTATCAAACCAGTGACCTCCGGCGGAACTGGTACTTCACGAACATTGTCCCCATCGGGGATCAGGACCATGCCGCGTTGGTAGTCGATGTGCTCACGCTCGTTGAGCGCCAGTACTTCTCCCAATCGGGCTCCGGTGAAACGCAGTATAAGAAATGCGAGGAATACCCGTTCTCGTGACTGCCTAGTCCGCCCGTCCCGGGCTTCTTCCATCCAATTGGCGAAAGAGTGACGTAATTGCTCAAGCTGCCGTGCATCGAGCCAGCGAACCCCGTCCGCCACAGTGAAGAGGCGGCAGGCGTTGGATGCGTCGCGGCGTTGCCGCGAACCTTTGTTTGAAAGAAGAATGTCGATGCGCTCCCTGAGAAGTCCCAAATCATCCCGACTGTATTGATCCAGATCCAATGAGCGCAAATCCATGATCGCTCCATAGCCGTTTTGTTCTCGTCATGAAAGGCTTTTCGTTCGGAATCACGAAAGACCGTTCAAGAGTGAGAAAAAAGGGCGCATGGTGGCAAACGCTTCCGTTGCATTTCGTGTCCACATATCACGTGATGTACTCTTTTGGTGATTGTATTCCCGGAAAATGGACATTCTTCAAACAAGTATGACAATCAAACCGTGCTTTTTTGAAGAATCTCAGTTGCCAGGTAATGGTTATTACTGGTTATCAGGCTGATATCAATACATTACCAGCAATCGGCACACTTCCTGATTTTTGATCCAGCAAGAGGCTCGCCGCGCACATGCAGGCGCCCGGTGGCCGATACATGAAAACGCCGGAGAGACGACGTGGATTTAGGCCCTGAATGGGAACGGTTTCTTCATCCCCTGATGCTCACTCTGAAGGTGGCCGGGCTGGCGACCTTTCTTTCCCTGTTCCTCGGCGTGGCCGCCGCGTACGCGCTCACCAAGTGGCGCTTTCCAGGCCGAGACCTGTTGGACGCCGTATTCACCCTGCCCATGGTCATGCCACCCACCGTACTGGGTTACTATCTGCTGGTTCTCATCGGCAGACGGAGCCTTCTGGGTGGGTGGCTCCAGGAGACGCTCGGCATAACCCTCATGTTCACTTGGTGGGGAGCCGTTCTGGCCTCCACCGTGGTGGCGTTACCCCTGGTCTTTAAGTCAGCCAGGGCGGCCCTTGAGAGCGTGGCGAGGGAATACGAGAACGCGGCCCGAACCCTGGGACAGGGGGAATTGGCCGTGTTTCTCCGTGTTTCCCTCCCCCTGGCCCTGCCCGGCGTGCTGGCAGGGGGCATGCTGGCCTTCGCCCGGGCCATGGGGGAGTTCGGAGCCACACTCATGGTGGCCGGAAACCTGCCCGGCCGAACCCAGACCCTTTCGCTGGCGGTTTATTCAGCGGTGCAGGCTGGCAACGACCTTCTGGCCAATAGCCTCGTCCTTGTCATCAGCCTGCTGTGCATTGTCATTCTCTGGGCCACCAGCCGCCTTTTGCAACCCAAGTACACAAACCGCTAGGAGGAACCATGCCCCGTGTCGTACCGAGTCTGATCGCGCTCTCTCTTCTCCTGGTGTTTCCCGCGCTTTCCAGCGCAGGGGAGCTCATCGTCTCCGCGGCGGCCAGCCTTACTGACGCCTTTTCAGACATCGAACCGGCGTTCGAGGAAGCCAACCCCGACGTGGACGTCATCATGAATTTCGCTTCCTCGGGCTCGTTGTACCACCAGATCGAGCAGGGCGCACCAGCGGACGTGTACGCCTCAGCCAATCCCAGATGGATGGACAGGGCCGTTGCGAACGGCTTCGCCGATACAGCCGCTGTCCGGATTTTCGCCCGCAACGCTCTGGTTCTGGCCGTCCCCGCTGGAAATCCCGCCGGAGTGGCGGGCATGGAGGACCTGACGGATAATCGGGTGGCCATGATCGGCATCGGCACACCGCAGACAGTTCCAGCGGGCCAGTACGCCAAGAGCGCCCTGACCGCCGCCGGTCTGTACGAAACCCTGCGGGGTAAATATATCTTCGGCGAGTCCGTGCGGCAGGTGCTGGACTACCTGGCAAGGGGGGAGGTGGACTGCGGCTTCGTCTATCGCACTGACGCGGTGAATGCGGGCGACTCCGTGCACATCCTGGCGGAAATTCCCTTGGAAAACCCTGTAACATATCCCATTGCCGTGCTTTTCGGCACAACAAAGCCAGCCGCCGAACGATTCGTTGATTTCGTCACCAGCGAGCGAGGCACGGAGTTGCTCGAGGCGCGTGGCTTCAAGCGGCCCTAGGGAGTTTGTGGTGCGGTTCCAATTGGACATCAGCAAACAAATGCGGAGTGGTGGTGGGATGTTCCATCTCCGCTCCCGCTTCACCGTTGAGGACCACGCCCTGGTGCTGTTCGGTCCGTCAGGTTCGGGCAAGACCCTCACCCTGCAGGCCATCGCCGGATTGCTGACTCCGGACGAGGGCAGTATATGGGTGAACGGAGCGGTCCTGTTCGATTCCTCGGCCGGGGTGAATCTCCCTGCACGCAAGCGGGAGGTTGGCTACGTTTTCCAGGATTACGCCCTCTTTCCCCACCGCAGCGTGCGGGAAAATGTCGGCTTCGGGGTCAAGCCTTTACTGGGGCGTCTGGACAGGGAGTCGGCCGTGCGCGTGGAGGCGGCTGTACGCTCTGCGGCCGAGGCCGTGAATCTCGACCCGGAAAGCACCTGGCAGCAGGTTCGGGGCATCGTTGAGGTGGGCCTAGACCCGACTACTGTGGCTGGCGCCATGCGGAACATGCTTGGCGAGGCTGGCACGCAGGCGGTCGAGGAGAGTCTGCGGCTCGACCTGGAGACTGTGGCCCGCGAAATGAGTTCCGCTGTGCAGGAAGTGGCGCAGTCGGGAGAGGCGGCCGAAGGGCGGTTCTCCGAGGAGGAGCAGCGCCAGGCCGAGGGGATGCGGATTCAGGCGGAATGGGAGCGCTACCACGATGTCGTGGCCGAGGTGCGGGCCAACAAGATGAGCGCGTCCGAAGTCATCAAGGACTACGGCCGCGACACCTACCAGGACATCCTCCGCAAACACGGGCCGGCTCTGTTCCGCAAGGATGGCCTGGGGCCGGACGTTCTGGCCCAGTATATCGGCCAGGTCTACGAAAACGTCGGCCGCCACGGCATACAGTCTGGCGGAGACTTGATCCAATACCTCCAGGAGAGCAGAACCAAGCGTGAAATGCGCGAGGACGCCGAACGCCTGGAGATGGATCTGGAGAGCGGGGACGTTCTCTTCCAATCTCCCGCCACCATCCGCTTGGACGAGATGGCATTGCCTGCCAACGAGGACGTGGCCGTCTTACGCGAGGAGGCTGGCAAGCATTACATGGGAAAACTGGCCGGCATGACCGTCAACCACCCCGACCTGGGAGAAATTGTCTTTCGGGCCAGAGGTGGGTGGAAAAAGTTCCGCTTTATGAGTGCGGACCCGGTCAAGTTGCGCGTGGTTCCCGCGTTGCCTTGGATCGTGCGGACAGCGAAGCCCTTGGCCAGCGCTCCCTCCACCAAGGACAAGGGGGTGCGTTTTCACTACTTGGGCAACCGCGTCTCTCTGGGTGGGGAGGCCTGGGACATTCAGTTCACGGTGTCCGAGGACAAAAACGGTCAAATGACCTATGATCTCATCCCCGTAAAGAAAAAGGACCTGCCGGGCATCCCTCCGCGCGGTTCCCAAGATGGGAAGGCAACGGCTCATCCGACAGGTCCTCTTTACCAAGGAGAAATAGTACCCCCCGACGACGGTGTCAACATCGCCTTGACCCAAGCTAAAGAGAAGGGCTTCCCCTCTGGTGCCACCATCTTCGGTGAAAACGGGCAGGCCATAATCAACTTCTTCGAGACCTGGAACGCCTCCACCCCGCCGCATGAGATCATGCACGTATACCGGCGCATCCTGGAGGACATGGCCAGCCATGACTCCGCGCCGGAGTGGGTTCGGGACGCCTGGACCAAAGCCAACGAGTTCGTGGGTGCCACCCCCGGCGAGGCGTGGACTACCGAGCAAGAGGAAGCCTGGGCCCGCGCTGGCGAGGCCTACCTCCGGGAGGGCAGGCCGCCGTCCGAAGGGCTGCGCGGCGCGTTCCGCATGATGCGCAAATGGCTGGTCCAGATCTACCGGACCATCATGCACCTGGACGTGAAACTGACGCCCGAAATCCGTGAAGTATTCGACCGGATGCTGGCCACCGAGGAAGAGATCCAGGCCGCCAAAGAGGGCATGGAGTTCGCCCCCATGCTTGAACGGGACGAGGCGGCCGATGAGTACATCCAGGCGGCCCAGGCTGCCGAGGCCGTGGCAGACGAGGCCATAGAGCGCCGCGTCGAGGACGAGCTCGCCGAAAAGCGCAAAGAGTGGAGACGCCAGGCCAAGCAAGAGGCCGATGGGCACCCCGCCCACCAGGTCATTGATTCCATCCTGGACGCCGGCGGCATCGACGCCCAGGACCTGGGCGTCGAGCTTGTGGTGGACGGCCGCGTCATCAAGAAGATCAACAAGCTACGCCCGAGCAAGCGCATCATCCGCGAAGGGGGCGCCGAGGCGTGGAGGGTGGCCGAACAAGCTGGCTTCGATAGCGTTGCCGAAATGGTGGACTACATCTCTCGCACCCCCACCAAGCGCCAGATCATCGCCGACCGCATGGAGGAGTTAGAGGCCGAATGGCGACGGACCTTCAATCCCGAAGTGGAAATCCTCTCCGACCGCTACGAGGACTTGCTGGAGAAAGAAGCCCAGGTCCTGGCCGGGGCCACGAAGGGCAGGCCGGTCAAGTCGTCTGCCATCAAGAAGCTAGTCCGGCAGCGCACCGGCCAGATGAAGTCCGAGTACATCGCCATGAGCGAGATGGACCTCCTCAAGTCCGTGGTACGGCGCGAAGCCCGGGCCGCTCGGCGGGCGTATTCGGAGGGCAAGAAGGAGGCGGCGGCCGCGGCAAAGGACCGTCAACGTCGCGCCCTGGCAGAACTGCGGGAGCGATACAAGGCCAAGCAGGAGCTTCTGAAGATCATTCGCGGCGTGCGAAAGGAGGCGAAGTCCAAGTCCGTCCCCTGGGAATGGCAGGAGCAGGTACTGTCCCTGGTAGAGCGCTTCGGCATGGGGACCAAGACCCTGACTCCGCGCCGCCCGGAAGAGATGCCCAAACTGGTGGACTTCCTCCGGGGCAAGATGGACTTCCTTTATGACCCCGACCTCCTGGAGGGTGGAGCCCAGCCGCCCGAATCAGGCGTGGCGGACTGGATCGTCGAGGCCTCTAAGCGTGGCCGGTGGGACTATCGGGATCTGACCCTGGATCAAACCCGAGACCTTTACAAGGCTGTCCGATGGCTGGCCCACCGTGGCCGGATTGAAAGCCGCCTCATTTCCGCCCAGGAGCAGGCGGCAGTTCAGGCCGTGGCACAAGAGTCGGCCGACAACATGGCCGACTTGGGCGAGAAACACGTCATCACGGAAAAGGAATCCCGGAGCATTTTCGGCAAAACCCGCAAGTTCTCCCGCGAGATGCTGGCCGAACTGGGCCTGATGGAATACTGGCTCAAGGCGGCCGACGGGTTCCGCAAGGGATCGCAAGCCTTAAGCGGCCCCCTCTACCGGCACATGGTCAAGCCCCTAACCGACGCCCGGGCGCGAGAGTTTGAGATATGGGAGGACTTTGGCCGCCGCATGGACGAGATTCTCCAGCCGGTGGTCAAGGACTGGGGGAAAGACAAGGGGTTCACCATCGACGGAGTAGCCCTGCCCGAGGACGTCCGGAAACACTGGGACGGACTGTGGACCAAGCAGAAGATTTTCATGCTGGCCCTGAACCTGGGCAACGAGGGCAACCGCAACGCGGTCAAGAAGGGTTACGGCCATATTGACAAGGCCACGGGCAAGTTCCGGGAAATGAGCGAATCCGACCTTTCTCGCATTGTCTCCCACCTGACTGAGGCGGAGTGGGATGCGGTGGAACAGATCTGGCAACTCGTGGATGAGCTCTTCCCGATGATCGACGAAACCCACTACCAGATTAATGGGACCAAGCTGACCAAGGTGGACCCCGAGCCGTTCTACACGCCCTCCGGGCGCCTAGTGCGTGGCGGATACTTCCCGCTCATTTTTGACCGGGCCTATTCGCGGAAAGCCAGGCAGTTCCAAGAGGCGGAAGACCTTATGAACAGCCGTGAGGCACTCTACCAAAAGCCGAACCCAAAGTCCGGCATGACCAAGGAGCGCCAAGGCGGAACCCTTCCCCCGCGCCTTTCCATCACGGTCATACCACGACACATGAGCGACGCGATCCACTACTCCACGCACGCCGTGGCCGTGCGGGACGCTTACAAGCTGATCAGCGAAGACACCTTCGCTCAGGCCTTCACCCGACATTTTGGAGACGAGGCGTACAACCTGCTGACCCCCTGGCTGCGCTACATCGCCCGGCCGGAGCGGGAGCGGGGCGACGCCTTCGAGGACCTCATGGAGAAGATGCGCAATCGTGCGTCCGTGGTGGTCCTGGGCTTCAATCCCAAGTACTGGCTGATACAGGTCTCCGGCTTGGCGCACACCATGAAGGAGCTGGGCGCGGCCAGGACGGCGAAGGCCGCCATGAGTATCATGCGGCACCGCGGCAAGGCCCTGGATTGGGGGCTGGAGAAATCGACCTACCTGCGCAACCGGGCCAACAACTTCGACCGAGAAATCCAGGGCGTCTTCCACAAGCTGGACCCGACTGCGGGGCACATCGAAGTCTTCGGGCGCCGGATCAACCTGCAGGACGTCCGGGAGTTCTCCCTCAAGGGGATCCAGGTCATGGACATGGCCGTGGCCCACGTCACCTATCATGCCGCCTACGAGCAGGCCATGGCGGAGTACAAGGAGGCGGGACGGCAGGACCTGGAGGGCATGGACCACGACGCCAGCCGGTACGCTGACGACGTGATCAGACAGTCCCAGGCCAGCGCGGACCCGTTCTCTCTGTCTCATTTTCAACGGAGCCGTGGCCTCAAGCGACTGCTGGTCATGTTCTTCACGTTTACCCAGAACTACTTGAACCGCCAGGGGCACCACATTCGGGGCTGGCGAGAAGGCAAAATGAGCAACGAGGAGTTTGCCCGTCACGTCTTTTTCGAGTGGTTCCTGCCTCCCATGGTCGAATCGGCTCTCTTGGGAGCGGTCCTGGCCGGCGAGGTTCCTTGGGCTGATGAGCCCGAGCGACTCCTCAAGGAGTTCCCCTACTGGTGGGTCTCCGGCCTCCCCATCGTGCGCAACGTGCGCGGCGTGGTTGAGTACGGGAGCGACATTTCAGACACTCCGGCCCTGCAGGGCTTTGATGCCCTCGTTGGACTGGGGGCGACCACAAAGAATATCACCGCTGGCTGGTTGTCGGATGAGGCGGCAGACGACGGGCAATACCTGCGCTGGCTTCGACACGCAGCCGAGAGCGTGGGGTTCATGGTCGGCGTGCCCTACAAGCCTATCTTCCGGTTCCAAAAGGGACTGGAAAACTGGATGAACGATGAGACACGGAACCCCATACGGTTCTTTATCAACGCTCCGGAGGAGTAAATGCTGCTCGAAGTCACTGCATACCGCACCGAGGCCCTGGGCAATGACTCGGCCACCACGTTTTCCAGCACTTTCCCCTTGCTGGATGTCAAGCACCTGCGCGTCTATCACGTCGCCAGCGACGGCGTCGGAACGCTGTTGGCTCAAGACACGGACTACTCCGTTACCTTGCAGTCCAGCAACAAAGCCAGCGTGACGTTCCCTCTGGCGGAGTCCTCTTTCTCTACCTTGGCGTCCGGCGAGAAACTGGTCATGCTGCGCCAAGTGCCGCGTACGCAACTACTCGACCTCAAGAACTATGGTCGCCTCAACGTGGAATTGGTCGAGAACGCCCTGACCCAGCTTACCATGGGGCTCCTCGAACTGGATGAGCGCTTCGCCCGTACCGTGACTTGGCCGGAGACCGCCACCCCCCTCGACACCGACGCCGACGCCTTCCTTGAAAACATCCAGGCCGAGCGAAGCAAGGCGGAGACGGCGGCCACAAACGCGCAGACTGCCGAGAGCGGGGCGCAGGCGGCGGAGACCAACGCCCAAGGGCACGAATCCCAAGCGCAATCTTGGGCGGAGCACCCCGAGGACACCGAAGTCGAGACGGGGGCGTACTCCGCCCTCCACCACGCCGCAAAGTCCGCCGCGGCGCAGACCGCCGCCGAGACCGCCCGCGACAAGGCGCAGGATTGGGCGGAGCAGAACGAGGACGTGGAGGTCGAGCCGGGGGCGTACTCGTCCAGGCATTGGGCGCAGAAAGCGCAGGATGTCGCCGCCTCGTCGCACGTCCATCCGAAGAGTACCCCGCGCCAGGCGATTCTCACCTGCCCAGTGGACGCGAACGGCCTGCCCGACTTCCTGTCCGACAACGCGGGCGACCTGGAAATCCAGGCGTCGGCCTCCGCTCCCCTGGCCCTGTCCTTCGCCGAGGGGTTCGGCCAGGACGGCCCCCTGGACGGATACCTGCGGCTGACCGCACCGCTGACCGTACCGGCGAGTGCCTTGACGAACGACACGCGGAACTATGTGTTCATCAACGGTGATGGGACGGCTGGCGTGACGTTGACCGCGCCTATTTACGGTACCGCACGAGTAAACACGGATCAAGTGCCAGTGATGTCCGCCAACAGCCAGGCCGGAGTGACCGTCACGGCGTCATCATCGCGCACACCGCTCACACCGCCCCACGGCGCGTTTGATAGTATTGGTGGAAACGATGAGGGCGCAACATACTGGAACGCCAGCACTACTAAAAATGAGTGGCTCCAAGTTGCGTTCCCCGGAGCCACAACAATCAATGGATACACCATACGTTCGAAAGATGATGGGGGTAACCTCTCTAGACTTCCTCATGGTTTCGATTTTGAAGGGTCTGACGACGGGGCTAACTGGACTACTCTAGACTCACAAACTAGCGTCGTGTGGGAGTCGGGTGGGGAAAAGCAGTTCAATCTATCCAGTCCTGCGCGGTACAAATACTACCGCCTGTACGTCTACACAGAAAACGGGAGTGGCGATTACATACAGGTTCCCGAAATGCAGCTGCTTGGCTCGGAAGACTTCTTCGACCTCGTCCGCATGGAGATGCGGGATTCCGCAGACGTGGTGGTGCCCCGCATCTACGTTGGCTACTGCGACGTAGATGTTTCAGGCAACATCACCGGGACGTACAGCTACGCGCCGGGAACCTTCGCCGTGCGCGCGGTCAACGGCGGGGCGAACATTGGCACTAATCAGCGTCACGAGGAAGAGAACCCCTTCGGCCACGGCATGCCCATTCACGCGGTGGCGCAAATCAAGCCCGAGGGCGACGAGTGGGGCCACGGCGGGTTCGTCTACAACAGCGGCGGGTTCGGCGTGTTGGGTCAGCCCTACGCGGGCGACATCGTCGTGCAAACCGGTAACTCATCGCTGAACAGCGGTTCCAAGAACGACGGCAACCCGTTCCTGAATGCGGGCAACGAATCCTCGGCCCCGTGCCGCATCAAAGTATGGAGGGCGTTCTGATGGCAAAGCGAATTTATGCAGTTCCCGGTGAGTCCCTGGAGCAGTATGCGCTCACCCGGCCTCCCGGCGCGGTGGAGATGGACGGCCCCCGCCCCGGCCCGGAGTACGTGGCGCAGCCAGATGGAACCTGGGCGGTGCCTGAGACGGAGCCGGTGTACGAGATTGACCCTAGTGACTTTCAGGAACGCTTCTCCCGCACGGAAGTCGTGTTGGCTCGGAAGTACGCCGTGGAGGAGGATTCCAACGGCGACCCCACCGAGAGAGCGAAAGACGTGAGCCGCATCCTGGCGACCATCTGGACGGTGAGAATCGTCAACCTCGACACCAACACCGCCGCTGGTCAGAAGACGAAAGCTCTGCTCGACGCGCTGGTGGCGCACGGGGTGCTGGCGGATTCGGCGCGGGTGGACGAGTTGATGCAGCCGGTGATGGCATAGTCAGCCAGTATATCCACCAGTATATCCAAAAAGAAAACGGCTTGGGGCATACCGCCTCAAGCCGTTGATTTTATTGGTCGGGATGGCAGGATTTGAACCTGCGGCTTCTGCGTCCCGAACGCAGCGCTCTAGCCAGACTGAGCCACATCCCGTGCGAAGGAGGGAATCTTTAATGCATTTGCCCGTGCTTGGCAAGGGGGTGGCGCGGGAGAGTGGAATATCATTGCCCGTCGCAGCGCAAGCGGGCATTCTGCCGACGAAGAGCCTCCATGGCGGCCGGAATTCTTGAAGGGCCGGTTGCCTTGCTGTATAAGGAGTCGGACCGTGAAACAAGAGATGGCGGCGAGTCGCCGGACCGTTTGCGCGGAGCGGGACGACAGGGGGGAGTCTCGGGATCTTGGACCGGCTTCGGGTCCTCACGAACGGGCGCGATTATCGCCCTCGGCGCCCAAATCAAGGAGACATGCGTGATATCCGTAGTTGTTGTGGATGACTCAGCCTTCATGCGCAAGGCTATCGCATCCATGTTGGAAAAGGACCCCGAGATCACCGTTGTTGACACGGCCCGCAATGGGCAGGAAGGGCTGGACAAGATCCGCAAGCACCAGCCCGACGTTGTCACCCTGGACATTGAGATGCCCGTCATGGACGGCCTTACCGCCCTGCGGCACATCATGATGGAGATGCCCAGGCCGGTACTGATGGTCAGTTCCCTGACCACGGAAGGGGCCGAGTCCACCTTGAAGGCCATGGAACTCGGGGCGGTGGACTTCATCCCCAAGCAACTTTCCAAGGTCTCTCTGGATATCGTCAAGATCGAGGAAAATCTGTTGGCCAAGGTCAAGACCGTGGCCAAGCGGAAGTTCCGCGCGCCCCGGCAGACAGCCCGCCAGGCGCCCGCCGCCCGATCCGCTCCGGCCGCCGCCCCCAAGACCGCCGAAAAGCCGTCCGGCACCCTGCGGCGGGACGTGGTGGCCATAGGCGTTTCCACCGGCGGTCCGCCAGCGGTGCAGAAAGTGCTCTCCGCCCTGCCGGGGGATTTTCCCGGCTCCATTGTCATCGCGCAGCACATGCCAGCCGCCTTTACCGGCCCCTTCGCCAAGCGGCTGGATTCGGTCTGCCGCCTCAACGTGAAGCAGGCCGAAAACGGTGAGCGTCTGAAGACTGGCACTGCCTACGTGGCCCCGGGAGGGAAGCATCTCCGGGTGGCGCAGAAGGGAAACCGCATCGACCTGGAAGTCTCCGAGGAACCGGCCGACGCCTTGTACAAGCCCTCCGCCAACGAACTCATTTCCTCGGTGGGCCAGCAATTGGGCCGACGCGGGCTGGGCGTCGTGCTGACGGGCATGGGCAGCGACGGCATGGAAGGGGTCAAGGTGCTTAAGTCGCGCGGGGGCAAGGCCCTGGCGCAGAGCGATGCTTCCTGCGTTGTCTATGGCATGCCCAAGGCGGTCGTGGACGCGGGGTTGGCTGACGAAATTTTGGACATTGACGACATGGCCCAGGGAATTCTGGGCTGGTTGTATAAATAGTCGGCCCTGAAAAACATCCATGCCACTGAAAAAAATTAACAAAGTGTAGCATTCAATGTATCATTCTCGACCAGGAACTGTAGTGATTCTGCAAGAAACCGGTCGCGCCGTCACCGGTTCGGGAGTGATGATGAAGGCCAAGCCAGCCAAAAGCGATCAGGGCAATTTCCTCTACGAGGACCTCATCGATCAGCTCAATCCCAAGGACCCGCTGCTCAAGCTTGCAGCGAACATCCCCTGGGAAAGGTTCGAGCAGGAGTTTTCTAGCCTCTATAGTGAGTATGGTCGTCCAGCAAAGCCCATAAGACTCATGGTCGGGCTCATGATCCTCAAGCAGCTTGAAAATCTGAGCGACGAGCGTGTCATTGAGGCTTGGGTCCGGAACCCCTACTATCAGGCCTTCTGCGGTGAGACGCATTTCCGGTGGAGGCTTCCTTGTGACCCCACGGACTTGGTTTATTTCCGCAAACGCATCGGCGAGGGTGGGGCGCGTTTGATCTTCGAGGTCTCGGTGGGTCTGCACGGCGACGACGCCATGGAGCGGGAGATCGCCGTGGACACCACGGTCCAGGAGAAGAACATCACCTTCCCCACTGACGTGAAGCTTCTGACCAAGGTCATCAAGCGATGCAGGGCCATCGCCGAGTTCGAAGGAATCAGCTTGCGCCGCAGTTTCCGCCGTGAATTGCCAGGCCTCCTGCGCCAGCGATTCAAGAGTCGCAAGATCATCAAACGCATTCGGACCATGGCTGGCGTCCTGATCCGCGAACTTGAGCGCAAACTGCCCAAGGATTCGTTGGCCAGGCACAGGGAAGCTATGCAGCTCTTCCGCCGGGTCCATGACCAGAAACGTACCGACAAGAACAAGACCTACAGCCTGCACGAACCGGACGTGCTTTGCATCGGCAAGGGCAAAGAGCACAAAAAGTACGAGTTCGGACGCAAGGCCTCCATCGCCTGGACCAAGACCACCGGTGTGATCGTAGGAGCCATGTCCTTCAAGGAGAACGTTTTCGACGGTCACACCCTGCCGGATGTTCTGGAGCAAGTTTCGCAAATCACGGAATCCTGCCCCGAGGCGGCCATCTGTGACCGGGGTTACAGGGGGCGCAAAAAAGTCGGTGACACGAGCATTCTGATTCCGGGCCGGCCGAAGAAAAGCGACACGCCCTACCAGAGACGAAAGGCCAGGCAACGTTTTCGCAGACGCGCTGGCATCGAGCCGGTGATCGGACATCTCAAACACGACTTCCGCATGGCCAAAAACTTCCTGAAAGGGGCCCTCGGTGATGCGATCAACCTGCTGATGGCCGCAGCCGCGTTCAACTTCAAGAAGTGGATGCGGGGACTGAAGCACTTTTTGTCTCTTTTCGCCCCTTGGCTCTGCTTCGGAACCTGGAGTCGGGGCAGACTAAAGTACGCCTGATTCAATCTGAAAGGCCTTTTTCAGGACCGACTAAATAATGCTGAATTTACCGCCGCATTCCGCTGACCGAAACGGAGCGAAGCCGCATACAGGCGAGGCGGATCGGCTGAAACCTGAGCCTGGGATTGCATGATGTCAGCTTGCCCAGAAATGCTTGAGCAATTGCGTAGCGAGGACTCCGACCTTATCCGCGAGGCCGCATGGCGGGCCGGGGAGGAGGTGTGCGAGGACGCGGTGCCCGTGTTGGCCGAACTCCTTCGGAGCCATAACCTCGGCGTCCAGGAAGCCGCGGAGCAGGCCCTTCGCAAGATAGGCGGGGCCATCACCGTGCGGAACATGGTTCCGTTGTTGCACTCGGACGAGGCTCCGGTCCGCAACTTGGCCATGGACATCCTGCGCGAGGTGGGCAATCAGGACTTCGCCTCCATGGTGGACATCCTGCATGACGAAGACCCCGACATCCGCATCTTCAGCACGGACATCCTGGGCTCAACCGACAACCCACTCGCGGTGGCCCCGCTGTGCGAGAGCCTCCTCAAGGATCCCGAGGTCAACGTCCGCTACCAGGCGGCCGTTTCCCTGGGCAACCTGGCCCAGCTAGAGGCCACGATCTGTCTCAACAAGGCCTTGGACGACGAGGAGTGGGTCCAGTTCGCGGTTATCGAGGCGCTGACCAAGATACGCGCCGAGTCCAGCGTGGATGCCCTGGTGCGCGCCCTGGACGGGGCTTCCGACCTGGTGGCCTCCATGATCGTCGAGGCGCTGGGCGAAATGGGCAACGTGAAGGCGGCCACCATGCTCCTCAAGCGTCTGGATGACAGCCCCACCGCCCTGCGCAACAAGATCGTCCAAGCCCTCATCAAGATCCTCGGCGGCAGGTCTTTGACCCTTCTTTCCGATTCAGACCGCGACAAGCTCCGCGAATATCTTTTGGTCGCCCTGGATGACGAAGAGGCGGACATTCAGGACGCGTCCGTGAATGGCTTGGGTTACGTGGGCGGCGACGAGGCCACCGACAAGCTGCTTGAACTGGCCGCCGGACTTGAAGTCGACACCGACCACGAACGTTTGGCCATGATCGTGAAGAGCCTGTCCAGAATCGGGCTGAACCCCTCGCTCAAGCGCGGCCTGGAACAGGAGACCTCCGCCCAGAAGGCCATGGTCGCGGTGGAGGCCATGGGACGCATCGGCGGAACCGACGTCAGCTCAATTCTCATGGAGGTGTTCTGGTACAAGGACCGCGACTTGCAGCGGGAGATCGTCAAGGCTCTCGTGGCCGTTGGTGAAGAAGAGGCCGCCGGATTCTTTCTGGAAGTCCTCGATAAGCACGAGGATGGTACGGTTCTTAAGGCGGCCCTCAAGTTCCTGGGCGGCAAACTGAGGCTCCGGGAGGCCGGTGAGACCGTATTCTCGCTGCTCGAACATCCCTACAACGACGTCAAGGAAGCCGCCCTGGACGCGGCCATTGAAATGGGAGGAGAGGAGATGGCCGCTCGTTTCGACGGGCTCTTTTCCAGCTCCGACCCCCTGCATCGCCTCATGGCCGTGTACGCCCTGGGAAGGATGCGCGAAGGCAGCGACCCCCTGGACAAGCTCAAGCATGCTCTGGAGGACGAGGTTCCCGACATCCGCAAGGTGGCTGTGGAATCCCTGGCCGAAAAGTGCGGCTTCGATCCCGAGTGCGCTCCCTTCATTACTTCCCGCCTGGTGGACGAAAACGAGGATGTTCGCCTGGCCGTGGTTGAGTTGCTGGGAAAGCTGGACAGCCGGGACGTGGCCCCCTACCTCCTTCAGGCGCTGGCCGACGATAACGACTGGGTGCGCATCCGCGCCATGGAAGCGCTCGCGGCCCTTGGTTTCACGGACGCGGTTCCCCATCTGGTCCCGCTGCTTGAGAGCGGCAACAAGCTTGTCGTGCTGAAAGTCATTGAGTGCCTCGGCCTTCTGGGCGGCCAGGCGGCTTTCAGGGCACTGCTGGAGATGTCCGGCAGCGAGGACCAGGAGTTCGTTGATGCGGCCGAGGACGCGGTCTCCCGACTCCAGTCCCGGGAGGAGAGAGACTAGATGTCGTTGTTTTCCAAGTCCATAACCCTCGGCAAAGAGCTGAAGATATCCAACGATGAGTTCGTCCAGCTCAGGGATTTCATTTACCAGAAGTCGGGCATCTACATCGCGGACAACCGCAAGTATCTTCTCGAGAACAGACTGGCCAACCGCATCAAGCATCTCAACCTGAAAAATTTCGGGGAATACTACTACTACCTCCAGTATGATCCCCGGAAACAGCAGGAGCTGAACAAGCTTTTCGAGGCCGTGACCACCAACGAGACCAGCTTTTACCGCAACCCGCCGCAACTGAAGGTCTTTCAGGAAAAGGTCCTCAAGGACGTTCTGGAGGAGCGGCGTGCGCAGCGGCAGAAGTCGCTGCGCATCTGGTCGGCCGGCTGCTCCACCGGCGAGGAACCGTACACTCTGTCCATCATCCTGCATGAACTGCTGGGCTCGGAAATCAGCCAGTGGAACATCAAGATAACCGCCAACGATCTTTCCGAGGCGGTTCTGGCTTCCGCGAGACGCGGAATCTATACGGATTACGCTCTGCGCACTACTCCCAAGGAGATCGTTTCAAAGTACTTCACTCCGGAGGATGGCAAATACAAGGTCAAGCCGGAGGTCAAACGCCTGGTCAATTTTGGGCAGATCAACCTTTCCGACAGGGCGCAACTCAAACGTGTTGAACGATCGCAGATCGTGTTTTGCCGCAACGTCATCATCTACTTCGACGACGAGGTGAAGAAGCGGGTGATCGGCTCCTTCTACGACAACCTGCTGCCCGGCGGTTATCTGCTCATCGGGCATTCGGAGTCGTTGCACAACATAACCCGCGCCTTCAAGCCCATCCACCATCCCGGGGCCATTGTCTACCGCAAGGAGGAATAGTGAGCGAGTCAAGCGAGCGCAGACGCTTTGAGCGCCTTCCCAAGCCTTACCGGCTCGAGGTCTCCGCCTTCCGTTTTCCCTTGGCCGGGCAGAAACGAGTTGAGGCGCATTGCCGCGACATCAGCGCCGGCGGGGTGAAAATGTCCTGCTCGCTGCATTTCGAGGCGGGCGAGAAAATCCTGGTGAAGGTATTCATCCCGAGCCTGAACAAGTTTCATCCAGGATATCTCAAGGTTTTTGAAAGCGACGAGGGGCAGTACCTGCAGGCCATCGCCGAGGTCATGTGGGCGGAACAGTCCGGGGCGGGAGAACACATGCTCGGGGTGCGGTTCGTCGACGTGGACCAGGATGACTGGAAAGCCTTGGAAAACCTGTTGCGTAAGATGTTGAACGAAAGGGAAGAGGGGTAGCTTGGCGCGGGTCCTGGCCATCGGCAACCAGAAGGGCGGGGTGGGCAAGACCACCACCGCTCTTTCGCTCGGGTCGGCTCTGCAGCGGCTCTCGCAGCGTGTTCTGATCATGGACCTGGACCCGCACGCCAACGCGTCCATCCATATGGCCTTCTTCCCTGAAAATTCCAGGGGAACGGCCTACGACTTGTTTCTGGAGGAGAAGCACGATCCAGGAGTCTGGGACCGGATCATCGTCCGGCACGAAGATACCGGGCTGGATTTCGTTCCCGGCCACATCCGTCTCTCCGAGCTGGAGGTGGACACCCGGGACCGGCCCAACAAGGGGCTCATCCTCAAGGAGGCCCTAAAGGACCTGGATGAGCGGTACGATTACGTTTTATTGGACTGCCCTCCGCACGTAGGGGTGTTGCTGGTGAACGCGCTGGTTGCTTCCGATCTGTTGATCATTCCCGTGCAAACCGATTTTCTTGCGCTGCACGGCTTGCGGCTGATTTTCGACACCATCCGCACCATCAACCGCGTCATGCCGAAAGGGGTCAGATTCAAAGTCCTGCCCACGATGTACGACCGGCGCGCTGGCGCCTGTCGCCGGGTTCTGAACATCATAAGGCGCAAGCTCAAGGGACACATGTTCAACACTATCATCAACACGGACACAAAGTTCCGCGAAGCCTCGGCCAAGGGGAAGGTCATCTACGACATCGACCCCAATACGCGTGGAGCCGTGGAGTACAGTCTGCTGGCCAAGGAGTTGATGCAGCCGTGAAGACCCCGGAAGAGTATTTCCAGGAGAACGTGCGCCTTCCCGGCGAAGAGAAGGGAGGGGATCTGAGTTCCGCGGAGCGGGCCTTCGTGGAAAAGTACATGGGGATGGGGGGAGCCAGTGAATTGGAGGGCATGCCGCGTCTCGACCCCAGGCGCGAGGACAGCCTGCCCGGATTCGCTGCCGTCGCCGGCGCGGACGCACCGCCCGAAGAGCCCTCCCCGGACGAACCCTCTTTGGAAGAACAGCTTAAGAACGAGAGCGAACTGCAATTGGTCAGCTTCGTGGTGGGGGAGCAGGAATTCGCCGTGCCCATCATGACCATCCAGGAGGTCATCCGGGCCGTGGCCCCGACCCGGCTGCCCCGGGCCCCGGAATTCGTGGAAGGCATTGTCAACTTGCGCGGCCGAGTCACGCCCCTTGTGTCCATGCGTTCCTTGATGGGCGTCCATGGCGGCGATGAAGACAAATTCATCATCGTCTGCCGGCGTTCCGGCATGCAGGTCGGCCTCATTGTCACGTCGGTCAAGACGATGTACCGGGCAACCCAGGACATCATCGAGTGGGGAATCGAATCCAGCGTGGGTATCAGCGCCCAACTGCTGGCCGGGCTGATGAAGAAAGACGGGCGTCTAATTAATATCATTTCCGTGGACAGGCTTGTGACGCACGTCCTGGCCAAGTAAGGGAGCGAGCCATGACCAAGAATATTCTTATCGTCGACGACTCCAAGACGGTCCGCAACCTGGTGGCCTTCATCATGAAAAAGGAAGGCTTCAAGGTTACAACGGCGGAGGACGGCCTTGACGGTCTTGAGAAACTTTATTCCTCCGATGCCTACGACCTCATTATTTCCGATGTGAACATGCCCCGTATGGACGGGTTCACCTTTATCAAGACGGTGCGGGAACAGGATGCGTACCGCGACATACCCATCATCGTGCTGTCCACGGAAGGGCAGGAAAAGGACATCCAAACCGGACTGAACCTCGGGGCCAACCTGTACATGGTCAAGCCGGCGCAGCCGGACAAGATGGTCAAGAATGTCAAGATGCTGTTGGGATAACCGGGGAAGTGAACTGCGTTTGCCTCAGGGCGGGCCAATGACCACGCGAGGAGACCCATGAGCCAGGATTTCATGGATCCTGAGATTTTCGCCGACTTCATCGTAGAGGCGAAGGAGCATCTCGAGACAATTGAGCCGACGCTGCTTGAGCTCGAAAAAACGCCGGACAACATCGGCCTGCTCAACGACATTTTCCGCCCGATGCACTCCCTCAAGGGTGCCTCCGGGTTCCTTGGTCTGAACAAGATCAACGGGCTGGCCCACAAGGCTGAAAACGTTCTGGACGAACTCCGTACCGGCAGCATCAGCGTCAACACCGAGATCATGGACGTCATTCTGGCGGCCACGGACGCCTTGCGCACCATGATCGACACGCTGGAGGCCGAGGGGAACGAGGGGGACGTGGACACGGAACCCCTCATCCAGAAGCTGGCCGTGGTGCTCAAGGGCGGCAACCCTTCCGACGTGGATGCCGCCGGCGAAGGGGGCGCCGGCGGCGGGGACGAAGCGAGCGGTCTTGAGCCCGCCGATGAGGAGCCCAGCGAACCCGCCAGATTTGAACCCGAGACTGAAGCAAGGGATGAAAGTGCCGTCAATACTGGCGAGGCGGAGGAAGAGGAGGATCTACAGGCTCTCTTCGAGGCCGAAGAACAAGCCAGGGAAGAGATCGGGGAGTTGCCCCCCTTCGAGCCAGAGACGTACAAGCTGACAACCATCGGCGAAGGGCACCTTTCCGACTTTCTCGAGGAAGCTCGGGAGATCGTGGAGAACCTCAACTCGTGTTTGGTGAAGCTGGAGCAGAACCCCTCGGGCGACAACGATATCGTCAATGATACCTTCCGGTATTTCCATAACCTCAAGGGAAACAGCGGCATCATCGGCTACAAGGAGTTGAACGCCCTGACCCACGAGGCGGAAACGCTTCTCAACCGGGTCCGCAAGGGCGAGGTGGAAGCCACCCAGCCCATGGTGGATTTGTTGCTCTCCGCCGTCGACCTCATCGACGAGCTTGTGGGGGCCATCGACTCTTCCTCAGGCGAGGTGACAACCATTGACACTCGCCTCACCACCCAGCGTCTCCGTCATGCCGTTTCGACGGGCGAAGTGGAAGCCCGCAACGGAGACGGCGAGACCGGGAAGGCCTACGATGAAGGGGGAGACGACGCCGAAGCCGTGGCTCTGGCCGCCGCGGAGCGGGGGGAGCCGCCCACGGAGGCGGCTGCGGAGTTCGACCCCGAGGACGTGCAGATTTTCGTCCAGGCCATGTTGCAGCAGATAGACAACTTCAATCTTGCGCTGCAAATCCTGTCCGAGGACGACACGAACAAAGACTTCATAGACGGCCTCTACCGCAGTCTGACCACTGTGCAGAGTTCGTCCGGCTACATGGGGTTCGACGACATCCGAACCACGGCGGAGCGGACCGCCGGTCTTGTCGATCAGGCCCGCAAGTCGGACATGGACTTCTCCCTCATGCTCGACATTCTCAAGCAGGAATGCTCCATTCTGGAGGATACGCTCCGGAGCAAGATCGAGGAACTGACCGGAGCCAAGGCCGTGACTCCGGGGGAGGCGGACCGTGCCGCGGGACTCGGCGAGGAACCGCCCGAGCCTTCTGACGGGGAGCCATTCGAGGAGGAGCCAGTCACGGAAACACCGGGCGAAGAGGCCGTTGCCGTTTCGGAAGCTCCTGAGCCCGAACCTGAAAAGACCGAACCCGAGCCACGAATGAAAGCGGAGGAGCCAGCTGAATCCGCGCCCAAGGAAGAGCCGAAGCCCGCCGAATCGCGAGAGGCGAAGGCGGAAGAGGTCGGAAAGAAAGCCGAACAACCCAAGGCCAAGTCCGCGACCAAGGCGGACTCCGGTCAGGCGGCGGCCGGGGGGCAGGCCAAGCCCAAGACGTCCTCCACCATCCGGGTCGACCACGAAAAGCTCGATCACCTCATGAACCTCATCGGCGAGTTGATCATCAACCGCAACCGATTCGCCATGCTCGGCCGCGCCCTGGAGGAAGGTCAACAGGACGTGCAGGAAGTGGCCCAGGACCTTCTGGAGACCACCGATGCAATGAACCGCATCTCCGACGACCTGCAGGACACCATCATGAACGTCCGCATGGTTCCGGTGGGTACTGTCTTTTCCCGTTTCCCCAGGCTGGTTCGCGATATGTCGCGCAAGACCGGCAAGCAGGTGGAACTCATCATGGAGGGCGAGGACACGGAGTTGGACAAGAGTGTGGTGGAGGTCATCGGTGATCCGCTGGTGCACATGATCCGCAATTCCATGGACCACGGTCTGGAGTCCTCGGAAAAGCGCAGGGAGATCGGCAAGCCCGCCACCGGCAAAGTGTGGCTGCGCGCCTACCACAAGGGCAACTCCGTGGCCATTGAGGTGGAGGACGACGGCAAGGGCATCGACCCCGAGGGCATCAAGCAGTCGGCTATTGGCAAGGGCGTCATCACGGAAGAGCAGGCCGCCCAAATGGATGACCGCGAGGCGCAGGAACTCATTTTCGCCCCGGGATTCTCCTCCGCCGAGGAAGTCACGGACATCTCCGGCCGTGGCGTGGGCATGGATGTGGTCCGCTCCAACATCAAGAATCTCAAGGGCAACGTGGCCGTCACCTCCGAAGTGGGCAAGGGCACCAAGATCACTCTCAGCCTGCCGCTGACCCTGGCCATTATCGATGCCCTCATGGTCAAAGTCGCTGGCGACACCTTCGCTATTCCCCTGGACGCGGTCTCGGAGACGACCAAGATCGAGGCCAAGCGGCTCACGGACGTCAATAACCGCAAGGCGCTGGAACTGCGGGGCGAGGTCCTGGGAATTGTGGAACTGGGTGAGTTGATGGGGATGCGCGTTGTCAAGGACGAGGAGGATCTCGACCTGCTGCCCATGGTCATCATCCAGGACAACGACCGACGCCTGGGCGTTGTTGTGGACCGCCTGCTGGAACGCCAGGAGATCGTCATCAAACCCCTTGGCCAGTACCTCAGCGATTTCAATCTTAAGGGCCTGTCCGGGGCGACCATCATGGGCGATGGCAGCGTGGTCCTCATACTCGACCCGCACGAGATGTACGCCTTGGCCACCGCTTCGGCCCGCGGCAAGTAGTTTCGAAGGACTCTGAATGAAAAAGGCCACGCCCTGTTAAACAGGGCGTGGCCTTTTTCATTACAGCGTCGTGTTGGCTACAGTGCCAGGAAAAGCAGCCGCAATCCCGAGAAAGTAAAGGCGGCCAATCCGGCCCACAGCAGGAGCAAGGCAAACCAGATCCAGATTTTGTGGCGCAGGGGGTTTTCAGCTCGGCAAACGACTCTCCACAATACGCAAGCCGCCACGCAGGCGGCCGCCCCGGCGAGCCAGGGCCACAGTAGCGCCGGAGTGGTCAGGGCTTGGCCGAAAGCCTGCCAGGCTTTCCAAACGAGCCATCCATGAGCCGCCAGATAGCACGGCATGAACAACAGGCTCAGACCGGCGAGACGGCGGAGACTCTGGGCGTAGTAATCCCTGCCCCAGTCGTCGCGCGGACGGCGCAGCAGAACGTAGGCCGGAGCCAGGGCCGAGGCGCAGGCGGGAGCCAGCAGCAGGTGCCCCACGGTCAGGGGCCAGAAGAAGTCTGTGCCGGGAGGGGGCAGCAGGGTGGCCAAGCTCGGTGCGGCCGCCTGCTCGGCGTGCAGAGGAACCGAGGCGGCGGAAAGGAAGGCCTGGAAGACGAAGAGCCCGCCCAGTCCGCACAGGGCGGCCAGCCACCCCAGACCGAGGTGCGTCCCTGGGGTGGACTTGAGGCGCTTCCACGAGAGGTCGTAAGCCAGGGCGGCGAGCAGCCAGACGCCCAGAAGGGGAAGGAGCAGAGGAGCGAATACCGGCGCGATCTCCCCGGTCAACGTTTGGGTGCGGGTGACGAGCATGACGACCGCCCCGCCGGCGACCAAAACGGTGAACAGGGCCGTCCACAGTCCCAGACGGCTAAGGTGCTGGGCGCACTTCCTGGCCAGAACGCCGCCCTTGGCGCGGCCCTTGGTCTCGTTGACGGCGGCTAGCAGAGGCATGCCCAGGGCGCTCATGACGAGAAGCAGGTTGAAGGACAGCGGGATGGCGTTGGCGGCCAGCCAGGCATCGCCTGAAGTGAAGGGCATGGGCTCCTCCTTGCGGGGTCGCGGGGGATTGGACGGCCAAGCGTCACGGTCCGGCGAAACGGGCCTTCTCATGCCTCAAAAGCGAATGAGAGGCAAGTTGGCGGGCTTGATTCAAAGGCTGATTCCGCCTATCCCTTGCTGTGGCATCGCTTTGGCCGCATTCCGTATTGTGGAGGATACATGCAGGTTGTCACCCGATTCCTTTGTCTCGCCCTTCTTCTGGCTTTAAGCGCCGGCTGCGCTTCCAAGGGCAACGGCGACGCCGTGACCGAGCCATCAGGGCCGGAACAGCCCGAGTCCAGTGAAGAATGGCGCATGCAGAACCTGGAGGAGAGCTTTCTCCAGTTCAAGGAGAACCAGCGCGGGCGGGAGCGGGCCATTGAGGCCATGCGGGAAGAGATGGATACACGACTGCGTGAAATGGAGGAACGACTGGCCCGCATGGAGGATCGGCTGCGCGGCGTGGAAGCTGTGCAAGCCGCCATGGGCGGACGTGTCACCCCCGGGTCGGTGGAACAGCGTAAGGAAGAACGGGCGGCATCCGAGCAGTCCCTAAAGACACAGACTTCCGGGAAAAAGGCCAAAACCTCCGCTGTCGCGGAAGATAAAGAGGCGGAGACCGGGCAAACCGCTCCCGCGGCAAACGCCAAGGCCATGTACGACGAGGCCGTGAAGCTGGTGGTGGCGGAGAAGTACGACCCGGGTCGGGAAATGCTCAACGAGTTCCTTGGCCGCCACAAGGAAAGTCCCCTTAAGCCCAACGCCCTCTACTGGCTCGGAGAAACCTACTACGGGCAAAAGCGATATGCCCAGGCCATCCTGACTTTCAAGGAAGTTATCAGTCAGTATCCCGAGCACCACAAGTCGGCCGACGCCCTGCTCAAAATTGGTTACGCCTACGACAAGCTGGAAGACGAAGACAACGCCCAGTTCTATCTTCGGGCGCTTGTGGACGAATACCCGGAGGCCGACTCCGCCCCCCTGGCGCGCCAGAAGCTGCGGAAGATATCCGAGTAGGGTATGGCCCAATCCGCAGGGGCCCACGACGAGTACAGGGCAGCCCTGGCCCTGCGGCATACCAGCGGCCTCGGCCCCAGGTGCTGGTCGCGTCTGGCGGATTATTTCGGCTCCCTCGCTTCTGCCGCCGCTTCGGCACGGCGCTGGGCCGCCCTGGGCCTGGCTACCGGGAGGCAGGAGGCCGCGTTCAGTTCACGCGAATGGAAAGCCCCGGCCGAGGAGGAATACCAAGCCGCGCGGAAGCACGGCCTGCACGCCGTCACCCTGACCTCGCCGGACTATCCGGCCCAGTTGCGCCGCATTCCCGACCCACCGGTCCTGCTCTATTATTCCGGTCGTCTGGAACTTTTGCAGGGCCCCTGCCTAGCCGTTGTCGGTGCCCGCTCCTGCTCCAGATACGGCCTGCTCACGGCCAGGAGCATCGGCGAGGAGGTCTCGCGCGCGGGCATTACTGTGGTTTCCGGCTTGGCTGACGGCATTGACCGCCAAGCCCATCTTGGAGGGCTGGCCGGGGTGGGGTCGACCGTCGCCGTGCTGGGGTGCGGCCTGGACCGCGTCTACCCGCAGGCCAACGCGGACCTCTACCGTTCCGTGGCCGGGCAGGGGGTGATCATCAGCGAGTTGCCCCCCGGCTCGCCTCCCAAGGCCTCCCACTTTCCGGTTCGCAACCGCATCATCAGCGGCCTCTCCCTGGGTGTGTGGGTGGTGGAGGCGGCCAAGTCCAGCGGCAGCCTCATCACCGCCCGGCTGGGTGTGGAGCAGGGCCGGGAGGTCTTTGCCCTGCCCGGACGTATCACGGATACATCTTTCAAGGGATGCAACGCCCTCATCGCGGATGGAGCGCATCCCGTTTCAGGGGCGGAGTGCATTCTGCGAGAGTTGCGCTACCAGTTCGCCGACGCCTTGAGAGAAGCCGAGGCACGGTCCGAATCCCCCCCGGCCCCTCCCACGGGGGAACCGGGGGAGGCGGCTCCCGAACCGGTTCCGGTGCTGGATGGCGACGAAGGAGTTTTGATGTCGCTTCTGGAGTACGACCAGGGGCGGCACGTTGACGAGGTCATCCGGGCCAGCGGGTTGCCCGGCCACCGGGTGAGCGCCCTGCTGGTGGCTCTGGAGGTGCGAGGCCTTGTCCGGCAATGGCCCGGCATGTATTATACCTTAGCTGAACACGCGGGCTGATCCGTCCCTTTCCCGCCGCAAGGAACACCATGCAAAAGATCCCCCTCAACCTGGCCAAGCCGGGCATGAAACTGGGCAAGCCCGTCCTACGCGACAACAACCTCGTGGTCGTGGCCCAGGGGACCGAACTGTCCGATTCCCTCCTCATGCGCCTGGAGAACATGGGCATCGAGAGGATTACCGTTGAGGGCAACCCGGTGGATATGGGCGGCGCGGCAGGGGATACCGCCGCATCCAAACGTCTGGAACGCCTGGATCACCTCTTCCGGGGCCATGAAGGGGACAAATGGATGAACCAGGTGAAGAAATTCCTCACCAACTATTTCCGCATGAAGGCGGCCGCCGAGGCCGCTGATGAAGCCGCTGGGGAGAAAGAAGAGTGACCGCCGACCTCAAGACCGAAGCCAAGGGCATGGTGCTGGAGGTCAAGAGCCTGCCCACGCTGCCCAAAGTGCTGGACAAGGTCACGCAGCTTCTGGAGAACGAGGAGTCCTCCATCGAGGACATCGCCCGGGTCATCGCCACGGACCAGGTACTCTCGGCCAAGGTGCTGAAGATGGTCAATTCGCCCATCTACGGTTTTCCCGGCCGCATCGGCACAGTGCAGCACGCCCTGGTGCTGCTGGGCTTCAATGTCATCAAGGGCATCATCATCTCCACATCTGTATTCGATATGATGGTCAAGGCCATGGAGGGGCTGTGGGAGCACAGCATCGGCTGCGCCATGGCCTGCAGCTGCATCGCCCGCCGCGCCGGCTTCAAAGACCCGGAGGAGTACTCCGTTGCCGGGCTGCTGCACGACCTGGGCAAGGTGGTCATGGCGGTTCAGCTGCCTGAACTGGAAGAGCGGGTGTCGGCCGCTGTCAAGGAAAAGGACCTGAGCTACCTGCAGGCCGAAAAGGAGACCATGGGCTTCGGCCACGACCGCATAAATGCCTGGTTGGCGGACAACTGGCGGTTACCGCCCAATCTCAAGGAAGGCATGTCCTACCATCACAAACCCCATCAGGCCCCTCTGTACCCGGATATGGCCGCGGTGCTGCACATCGGGGACTTTCTGGTGCGCGTCTACGAGTTCGGTTACTCCGGTGATGACCAGGTGCCGTATTTGCGTCCTGAGGCCATGAAACAGCTCGGCTTCAAGACCGCCGACCTTGAAGCGGTCATGGACGACCTGGGGCGGGAACTGACCGAAGTGGCCGACCTGACTTTCGGCTGAGCCATGACATCCTGCCGTTTTCCTCATTCCCACAGGGCCTTTCTTATTTCGGCCGACACCACGCTGCAGGAGATGCTGCGCGCTTCCTGGCCCGCGGATGTGCTGGAATGGACCGTCTTTGAGCGTGCCCGCACGGCCATTGAAACGCTTTTCAACGAGCCGCCAGATTTGCTGGTGGTGGACCACAATCTGCCCGACATGTCCGGCGCGCAGGTGGCCAGCTTGGTCAAGAGCGAGAATGTTTACCGCCAGCTTCCCGTCATGCTCTGCCTGACGCCGGACGACCTTTCCGGTGGTCTGGATTTCGGGCAGGTGGAGTGCGACGATTTCCTCATGGCGCCCTACGACCAGGACACGGTCAACGCCCGCATCTGCCTGACCCTGGCCCGTGCCTCCCGCAGCCTGGACGCCAACCCCCTGACCAAACTGCCGGGCAACACCTCCATCATCCAGCGTATCCAGGACGCCATAGACCGCAGCGAGAACTTCGCCCTGGCCTACCTGGACCTGGACTACTTCAAGGCCTTCAACGACAAATACGGTTTTTCCAGGGGTGACGAGGTGTTGATGATGACCGCGCGAGTCATCGTCAACATCATCCGCGGTTTCTCCGGAGTGAAGACTTTTGTGGGACATGTGGGCGGGGACGATTTTGTTTTCATCGTCCCCCCCGAACTGGCTGAAGACGCCTGTCGTCGAATTATCAAGAGTTTCGACGACATCGTGCCGCACTTCTACGACGCGGATGACCGCAAGCAGGGCTTCATACGCTCCACCGACAGGCAGGGGTGGGTGCGGGACTTCCCGCTCATGGCCGTGTCCATCGCCGTCGTCCTCAACCAGGGCGGCCGCTTGAACCACTACGGCGAGGCCTCGGCCATCGCCATGAGCCTGAAGAAGAAGGCCAAGGAAACCCCCACCAGCAATTATGTCCTCGACAGACGGGAACACCCGGCTTCCTGACCCCGCCCGCGCCTATCTTGTTCATCTGGAGGTGGAGAAGGGCTATGGCCGATCCACAGTCGGGGCTTACGGCCGCGATTTGGGTGCTTTTCAGGCCAGCCTCGAAGCACGCGGCAAGAGCTTGGACTCGCCTGAGGACGTGGACAAGGCGGACGTGCGCGCTCATCTGGCTGCCCTGCACAGGAGAGGACTGGCCAAGTCCTCGGTGGCCCGGTCGCTTTCCAGCCTGCGCGGCCTGTTCGCCTATTTCCGGAGGCAGGGCGTGGTGACTTCCAACCCCATGTCCGGCGTGCGCAACCCCAAGCAGGAGACCCGTCACCCTCAGGCGCTCAACATTGACCAAGTCATGAGTCTCCTGGAGAGCAAGCTGGAGCCGGACCCGGAAGGGCTGCGTGACCTGGCTCTGGCGGAATTGCTTTATGGCGCCGGGTTGCGCATCAGCGAGGCGTTGACTCTGGATGTGGAGGACCTGGATGCCGGGCAATCCTTCGTCCGGGTCATGGGCAAGGGAGGGAAGGAGCGTCTCGCCCCCCTCTCGGAAAAAGCGAGGGAGCGGCTTTCGCGCTGGCTGGAGCAACGTGGGGCAATGGAGCCCGCTCCGGACGAGCGAGCCTTGTTCCTGGGGGTGCGCGGCGGAAGGCTGAACCGCCGGCAGGCCGCCCGCATCACCGAGAAGTTGTCCGCTCTGGCTGGCTTGCCCCAGTCGATCAGCCCCCACACCCTGCGCCATTCCTTCGCCACCCACATGCTGGAGGCCGGCGCCGACCTGCGGAGCGTTCAGGAACTGCTGGGCCACAAGCGGCTTTCCACCACCCAGCGCTACACGCACCTGACTATGGGCAAGCTCATGCGGGCCTATGACGCAGCCCATCCCAGGGCCAAGGCCGGCGGGAAAAAGGACGGAGAAGAACCTAGCTGAGGCGGCAGCCCGGGCAGACCCGCGTAATGCGGATGTGACGGCCGGGCTCCAGGTCGTCGGGCAAACTCTCCTCGAACGCCACCCAAAGGCGGTTTCTGTCTACGCGAACCACCTCGCATTCCAGTTCATGCTTCTCCCCGGAGGAATCGCGAAGCCCGTCGAGCATCACCTTGTCCCCGTTTTGGAAGACGTGTCCGGTCATGGAGACCAGGGCTCCGTAACACCCCAGCTCTTTGATGTGGTCCAGGGGGGCGTCGAACACGGGGGGGCCGTTCTGCGGGAGGAGGCCGCGGCCGCAGCACCTGGGCACGGCCCGGTGCAGAGGAGGCGCGGTGTTCATTTCGGTGCGCATGGGTCCTCCAGATTTTGCCTCCGTATACACATACTGCGGGAGTAAATCCACTGCTGGAGCAAAACTCTTTTTTCACGAGTCTGGTGCGGCGGTTTCCGGTTGTTTTGCGCTGGAAGAGGATGGGGGCGGGGTCATT
The DNA here is from genome assembly GCF_000711295.1 of Desulfohalovibrio reitneri. Taxonomy (NCBI): domain Bacteria; kingdom Pseudomonadati; phylum Thermodesulfobacteriota; class Desulfovibrionia; order Desulfovibrionales; family Desulfovibrionaceae; genus Desulfohalovibrio; species Desulfohalovibrio reitneri. The sequence continues at coordinate 51,280 of NZ_JOMJ01000003.1, forward strand.
CAGGTTGAAATTGTGAAATCGCTCCTGAATGTGTGGCGAAATTACGAGCATGGTGATATCCCCTGGAATGCCGGGTGGATCCAGGGGATATCACCATGTGTGGAAAAAAGCTAGGTTTTTACTTGAAAAAAGCGAGTATTCTGAAAAAATTAGCGTTTACTCTGCGGACTATTTGTCCAGGACCTCAAAGCCGAACTCGGGGTCGGGTCGGCGAACCAGCTCCGAGCCCTCGATCTCGATGATGATTACTTCGGCCAAGCGCCATACCTCGACGCCTTTGCGGCAGCACCCGGTGCGAGCGTGGTCGCCGCGACCGAACGAGCCGTGCAGATGGAGCTTGGGCACGCCGTCGTCGCTGGGAAAAATGGTGCCCACCGCGAACACCTCGTGCGCCTCGGAAATGCGCTGCACCACCGGGGTCACGCGCCGCGCCTCGCCGTCCACCGGTCCGACCACCAGTTCTCCTTCGTCCGCGCCGCCGATGACGGTGACGCTCGCGCGTTTGACGTCATGCTCTCGGGCGAAGTCCTCCAGCGCGTGAGGTAATAGCTCGTCGTCTTCAAGGCGAATGGTGAAGATGCGTCCGGGGCGTCCTTGGGAAACGATCATGATGTCCTCCCTGGACCGGCGGAATCCACCCCGCACGGTCCCTTGAAGTCGCAGTACGAGCAGGCCTCGCGCACCACGGGGTCGAGGCGACGGGCCTGGAGCATGTGCCGCAGGACGAGCCGCGTCAAGTCGACGGCCCGTTTTTCGGCCACTTTCCGTCGCTCTTGGTGGCCGAAAGAGCTGGAGAAGTAAGGGGTTTCCTCGCCTTTGTCGGCGAGTTCTATCCAGGCCGCGTTGACGGGGGTTTCCCCGGTGTTGGCCCACAGGGCCATGTACAGGGGGAGCTGGACCGATCCGGCCGCTTCGGCCAAGCCGCTCATGGGGTCGGAAGGGGAGTCCGGAGTCCAGTCGTGTAGTCCGCTCCAGAGGGTTTCGTCCAGCCAGAAGCCGGTTTTTCCCTTGGGCGGGGAACCTGTCTTGTAGTCCAGCACATGCACCCCGTCCCCGCGACGGTCCACCCGGTCCAGGTGGCCCTCCAGCCTTATGGAGCGGACCGGACCGAATCCTTCCGGCAGGTCCACGTCAAGCGTCAACCGCTGTTCAAGCTCCACAATGGTCGTTCGTCCCTGGTTTTCCAGAAAACGGCGCAGGCGCTCGGCGCCGGTCATTTCCAGGGCGGCTTGCGCGTCGCGGGGCATGTGGTGGAAGAAGTCCTCCGCTCGCAGGGCTGTGGCGTATCTGTGCCGCAACTCGTCGGCGGAAAGCTGCGAGAGGTCCGCCTCGCGTCCCTTGAGGGGGGCGAGGAAGTCCTTGAGTACGGCGTGAACCACCGTTCCCAGGGCCGCCCTGTCCCCTTCCTCGGAAACCCGTTCGGGCGGGCGCAGACCAGCCACGTAGCGGTAGAAAAAGGCCTTGGGACAGCGCAGGTACTGATCAATGACGGACGGGGACAGCCCCTTATCCAGTAATCGGGCGGCAATGGCTTCGCGCACCGATTCTGTCACCGGGATGGAGGCGGTCTCGGTCTGGATGGGCAGCATGGGCAGGGAGACGGACTGGAATTCCCTGGACTCTCCGGGGTGGATGACGCGGCCCAGCTCCTTTTCCCGTTCCCAGAGCGCCTCCTCCACGTAGCGGCTTCGAGCGGAGGTCTCATCCAGCACCCCTGGCTTGTCGCCGCGCTGGTAGAAAAGCACCGCCTCGTCCGCTCCTTGCACGAGGCGGTGGAAAGTGGCAGCGGCCACGTCGTCCCGTTCTCCCGCGCCCGGCAGGCCCAGCAGGGGGCGCAGGGAATCCGGCAGGAGCGGGTCGTCCCCCATCGCCCCGGGCAGGCGGGACTCCACGGCTTCCAGTATGTAGACACGCTTGAACTGGAGCAGCCTGGTCTCCAGCATGCCCACAACCTGCAGTCCGCCCAAGGGCTCGGGCTCGAACGAGACTCGTTGCTGGCGCAGTATCTCGCGGACGACCGAAAACAGCGTCCCTTGGTCCATTAATTCGTTGCGCATGGCGCATTGGGCCAGGGCGGGGATCACCTCGTCGGCAAGCCTGTGCAGGCACTCCGCGTCAATGAGGAAGCGATGCCAGAGGTCGCCTCCGTGCTGCAGAAGCATCTCCACCAGACCGCGCAAGGCCTTTGCCATGCCCGCCATGTTGCGCGCTCGGGAGAAGCCTAACAAACAGCGGTCAACCATCTTGGCCCGCAGAACTTCCAGTTCGGCTGTCCGGTGCGCCAGGTCCAGATTGTCGTAATCCGGCGCCCAGTCGTGGGGGGCGCGGAATTTGCCCTCGACCGCCAGGCTGCGCTCCCACTGGCGCAGTACGGGCCGCAGCCCCACCTCGTCCTCATCACCGGAGCGCAGCATGCGAAGATACGGATGGCGGATGACGGCCAGCAGGTCTCGATGGAAGATGCTCCCGTCCTCCAGCGCCCGCTCCTGGGCTTGCATTAGGTTTTCCAGCAGGTTGCCCAGGGCCGATCGTTGTAACGGGTAGCCAAGGCTGATGTTGACCTCCCGTTCCTGGAGACCGTGCAGCAAGGGGACGAGGAGAGCGGTGTCGGGGAGAACCACCGCTGTCTCGTCAAGGTCCGGTGCAGCCGCGAGTTCCCGTTGCAGAGCATACAGTTGGGAGTGGCGGTCGTACCCCTGCACCACCCTCACGGATGGGGGGCCGCCGGGTTCGCCGGTCTCGGCCAGAGGCTCTGTGCCCGCTCCCCAGCGGCGCCTCCAGGCGTCATGCAGCGAGGCCGCGTGGTGCGGCGTTTCGCCCCGCCCAAGGGCGGGGTCCGTGTGCCACAGGATTTCGGCTCCACCGTGCCATAGCCGCTTGAACAGCTTTTCCTCCGCACCGCTGAGAGCTGTGAAACCAGCCACAAAAACCGGTTCGTCCGCCAGTATGCCGGCGGCGGCGTCCAGGTTGTCCAGCAACAGGCGGCAATCGAGACCCGGGGACGTCCAGCCACGCTCGGCCATGCCATCCAGGTAGGTGCGGTGCAGACGTGAGAGGTTGCCCAGCAGGGAGCGTGCGAAAGGTGGAGCCTCGTCTTCGGTAAGGTCCAAATCGCGGGGCGGACGACCCTGGCGAAGCAACTCCTCCATGATCTCGGCCAGCCGCATGCCCCAGGGCAGGAACTGGTCGCGGCCTGTCTGTTTGTCCAGCAGGCCGGGCAGAGCGGCTACTTCGTCCATGAGCAGTTCCACCCTGTCCAGAACCGGCGCTTGCCGCAGTGGTTCGGGATGCACCCGGCGGCGCAGGTGCGAGGCGAACTCAGTGAAGGCGAACGTTTGTGGCAGCAGGCAGGGCTTGGGCAGCCTTGGATTTTCGGCGATCCAGCGCCGCAGATAGCGGGCCGGGCGGGCATGTGGGAATACCACCACGGCCCGGTGCAGATCCGACCCCAAGCGGTTTTCCAGCAGCAGCCCCAGTTCATCAATGAAGTCCGAACGCCAGGAAACGACGCGAATGGGCTGTGTCATGCGACCTCCTGCACGTCCCGCCTGTCCAGGTAGACCAGCAATCCGGTCACGGGGCGGCCGAATGTGGTCTCCATGCGTCGCAGCAGTTCCAGGTAGCGGAGCAGCTGTTCGCGGTGTTCAGGCTTTGGCTGACCGGTCTTGTACTCGACCACCACAATCCGGTCCGATTCCATCAGCAAAAGATCGGCCCTGTGGAGGTTGCCTTCCTCGTCCAGCATGGCCGCCTCCCTGCGGCCGCCCTCAAGGCAGGCTCGAATCACGTCATGTCCGGCGGCCCAGCGGCACATGGCCGCCAGTTCCGCAGCACCATATTCGGGATTATCGAAGGCCCCGGGATACATGGCCACGACCTGCTTCGCCGCGTCCTCGGCCGAGGCGCAGGCCGAGCCTGGGCTGTGCAGCAGTTCCATGGCTTTGTGGGTCGCCTCGCCCCGCAGCTTGGCTTCGCCGGGTTCCTCCAGCAGGTGACGGAACACACGCAGCCTGGGCAGCCACTCCATGAACTCAGGGGGTTCCTCTCGGGGGCTTATCCACTTTGGAACCGGCAAATTCCGTGTTTCCTTGGCTTCGGAGGAGGGAGTTGGCGGCTGACCGCGTTCCCAGACTTCCAAGCCGGTGAGTCCGAGGAATCTGGACAAGGCCAAGTGGGCTGGGCTGGAGGAGTTTCCTTTGCGCCGCAGAGGCAGGAAACCGTGCAATTCCTCCGAGGGACGGGTGCAGGCCACGTAGAGCATGTTCAGGTTTTCAAGCCCGTTCTGCAGGATCCGCTCCCAGTAGGGGGCGCCAATCCCTTTTCGGATGGTGGTAAGGAGCGGTTTGCCGTCGACCTTCACTACGGTGCGACCCAGGTTGCCGGTCTCCAGGCCCCAACCTGTGAAGGGCAGGACGACCACGGGAAATTGCAGACCCTTGGCCTTGTGGAAGGTCATCACCCGCACCGCGTCCACGTTTTGGGGCAGGGGGGCTTTTTCCTCGGCCGAGGACTCGCGCCAGAACTCCAGAAAACCGGGCAGGCCGCCGGAGCCCTTTTCCTCGGCCAAGTGGACCACCTCCAGAAAACGCCGCAGGAAAAGCTCGTTCCCGGGGTGGCGCTCCTCCAGGTGGAAGATTCGCACCGCCTCGGCGACCAGGTCATAGGGCCGCATGAGCCCGGATTTGCGAAGAAAAGGTTCTATGCACAATCGCCATGCGTCAGGAAAGTCATGCTTGAACGAGCGTGCGAGCGGAGGGCGGGGGCGGGAGGCCAGCCAGTCGGTGAGCGTTTCCGGGTTCAGTCCGCTTTCAGGCAGAAAGACGTTGCCGCCGCAGAGGAACGAAGCCAGGGCGAGGTCGTTATCTGGGTCGTCAAGAAATTCCAGGAAAGAAGCCAATTCCCTCACCAGGGGGTGGGAAGCCAGATTGAGGCTGTTTTCCGTGATGACCGGAACTCCTCGGTTGACCAGCCAGCCGCTCACCGAGGCCGCCTGGTCGTTGGTGCGCACCAGTACGGCCAGTTCTCCGGGGCGGCGTCTGGCGGTCAGGTCATCCAGCAGATCGTGGAACGCGGCCTCCACTTGTTCGGCGACTTCCGCGCCCGTGCCGCCGGGCAGGGCCTGGAAGCGGACGTAGCCTCCGTCGCGCGTCTGCTTCGGAGGCATTTGCTGCTGGGCGTCCGTGTAGGTGGTGTGGATGCGCTCGGCAAATGTTTCTTGCCGCTCCCGCGGAGCGGTGGTCAGGCAGGACTCCGCGATCTCTTCGGCCAGGTCGTTCGCCAGGCAGGTGAAAAGGTCGTTATTGAAGCCCACCACGTGTTCCAGGCTGCGCCAGTTGTGCTCAAGCTTGTTGGTGTGGGTCTTTCCGGCCAGGTATCCAGGATCGACGAGGATTTCCTCGAACAGTCGTGCGTCGCCTCCGCGCCAGCCGTAGATGGCCTGCTTCACGTCGCCCACGCAATACAGGCTGCCGCCTTTGGAGAGGCACTCCCTGGCCAGGGGAAGCATGGCGTCCCACTGTTCGCGGTCGGTGTCCTGGAACTCGTCAATAAGGATGTGGTGCAGCCGCGCGCCCATGCGGCAGGCGGCCTCGCCCGCGCCCGCGCCGTCGTCCAGCAGGTTTCTGGCCATGGTGGCGGTACGGGAGAGCGGGGTCTGGCCGTGGACTCGCATATATTCTTCCAGGTCGTCGGCCAGCAAGCGCGCCAGGGCCGCGCATGGAGCCAGGGCGTAGGAGCCTTCCAGCACGGCGTGGCGCTCGTTGTAGGCTTCGTGCGCCGCCACGAATTCGTGGAACAAGGCTTCCGTTTCCGGTCGCACCAGATCGCGGGAGGCCTTAAGGAGGCATTCTCCGAGTTCGACCTTGCCCGTCCAGGCCCCATCCACCGGCCCCTGAAAAAGCGCGGCCTCGTCCACTTTGTCCAGGAATGCCGAGAATTTCTTTTGCGGCCGCAGTTGGTTCTTTTCGATGGCGACGCGGAGGTCGCGGGCCGTTTGCAGGTATGCGGCGTGAGTCGGACGAAGCATGTCGGCCATGGCCTGCTGGTCCGTCTCCAGGTTTTCCCAGGCCCAGCGGCAGGCCATCTCCGCGAGGCGGTTCCGGATGGTTTTGCCCAGCCAGAACCCCGGCTTGCTCTCGTGTTCCACCAGGGTTCGCACTGCCTGTTCGAACAGGGCGAAACCCTCCTCGGCACCGGTTTCGCACCTGGAAACGTAGGCGTCGAAGACTTCCTCGGCCAGCTTCTTTTCTTCCAGCACCGGCTCCACGTCCGGCGGCAGGCCCAGCCGCATGGCGAACAGGCGCACCAGCCGCACGAGCAAGCTGTCGATGGTCCTTACGCCCAGGCGTTGATAACGGCGCAGAATGGCGGCCAGGGCATCGCTTGCTTCCCGGGCGCTCCAGTCCCCGTCCATTTCCTTGGGAGCCAGTCCCAGGGCCCGCTTTTTGAGGGTGGTGACGAGCCGCTCCTTCATCTCTTCGGCGGCTTTGTTGGTGAAGGTCACAGCCATGATTTCCGTCCAGGCGTGCGGTCCGGAGCGCGCAGGGCAGACCGGGGCGGCAGCGCCGGGCTCCGCATGGCGAAGCAGCCGGAGGAATCGTTGGGTCAGAGCAAAGGTTTTGCCGGACCCGGCGGAAGCGGTGATACGCAGCAGTCTGGATTCAGGCATGGTCGGTCAGCAGGGCTTTGGAGGCCAAGCGGCGCTGCCGGGCGCCGTCGTACATGGTCAGCAGCACGGCTCCCAGGATGAGGCCGCTTCCGGCGTATCCCAACAGGTTGAAGTATTCGTCCCACCATATGTAGGCCAGGACGGCCGCGGCCACAGGCTCCAGGGTGGCGGCCACGGCGGCCCGGGTGGCTTCCAGGTATTTCAGCCCGGCGTAGTAGATGGAGTAGGCAAGGTATGTTGAACCGAGTCCAAGCACAAATACGGATACCCAGGCCTGCGGCGGGTGGGCGGTAAACTCGAAGAAGGGGAGCATGACGACCGCGCCAGCAGGCATGGCAAGCAGGAAGAGTGTGGGGGTGGCGTAGCTGCCCAGGAAACGTTTCCCGAAAACATAGTAGAGGGCGTAGGAAAAGCCCGAGGCGAGGCCGAAAAACACCGCGGCGGGCGTTACCCGCATGGAGCCGCCTTGGCCCATGCAGACTGCCGCCACGCCGAGGATGGTCAAGGCCACCGAGGCAAGCTTGAGAGGAGTCATGGTTTCACCAAGGAGCAGGCGGGACAGGAGGGCAACCCAGGCGGGGGCGGTGTACAGCAGAACCGCCGCCAGAGCCGCTCCGCCCGTCCGCACGGCGACCACGTAGTTGCCGAACAGTCCGGCCACGCCGAGCACGCCAAAGGCGAGAACCCAGAACAGGTCCTTTCGTCCGATGCGGTATTGACGGGAACTTATCGCGTGGGCGGCGAAGAAGAACCAGCCGATGGAGGTCCGCCAGAAGGCTATTTCCAGAGGCTGCATGCCGGATGCGAGGGCGACTTTGGCCACGGGGCCGATCATGCCCCAGAGCAGGGCGGCGGTGAAGATGAGGAGGTAGCCGTTTGATCGCATCGTCGGTTCCGGCTGGAATGGGCCCTGCGCTACATTATTTGCCGCCGAAGGGAAAGGAGGTTTATGCTCAGCCGGTGATGTCGACAGTGTCTCCCTGTTCGGGAAACATCTGCCGACAGGAATGTTTTTCCCTTGCATTTTTTTTGAAGATCGGTAGTAAGTTTACGGAATTGAGCGTGTTCCGGAAAAGCCGGGGCTCGAGTCGACTCCATTCACGAGGAGTGGAGCAAAGCTTGGCCCCAAGGGTGGCGGCACTCTCTTCCCGGCCGGCCCTTTTTGTCCGCGTCTCGGCCGTCACCATGCCGCCGAGGCGATGGAAGCGATGGACCTGGAGAGTGCCCGCCGGCATTCCAGAGGTGCCGGCAAATGAAACCGCTGTCCCTGGTCCAGAACTCGCGGTTGAATGAAAACAGTGACTGGCTGTTCCTGCTGGATGAAAAGGGATATGCGCTTCCAGGAAGCCCGGAGGACGGGAAATTCAGCGGGCGTTCCACCCAACGCCAATGGACGGGGCAAGGCAAATCGCCTTGGCGAGGGCGGAATAATCCCGGCAGAGATCGACGACTATGACCGCGCTGCCCAGTTCGGGCACCATCCCGGTTGCGGGACGACCGACTTCGCCCAGTCCGAGGAATCGTCCTTGTGTGAAGAATACCTCACGTTCTTTTCCGATTGCGCGGATCGATTCGGTGAACTGCTGCGAAAGCCCCTGGAGGAGCGGACGGTCCGTGTGGACAACCACACCCGCCAGCAACTGCGAGAGCTTTCGGGCGCTCTCGGCTCTGCCGGGGCGGGACCTCGGGATGTCATCGAACTGTTCGAGACGGACATCGGCGCGCAGGATTCGGCTCCCTGGTCGAACAAGGGCGAGACAGCCATCAAGGAGGGGAGGATGCTTTTGCTGGAGTTGATGGGCAACCTGGTTTCGTTTTATCGCTTCCAGGCCAGAAGTAAGGAAGCAGACATCCCATGAATCACGACAAGTACCTGCTGAAGCTGTTCGTGACGGGGAAATCCCCCCGAGCGGACAGGGCTTATCGCAATCTGGAGCGAATCTGCCGTGAGGAGTTGGATTGGGAGTACGAGATCGAGGTGATCGACGTGCTTGAGCGGCCGCAGTTGGCAGAGGAAGAAAAGATTTTGGCGACCCCGACGCTCATTAAGCTGTTGCCGCCGCCAATCAAACGTATCATCGGCGATCTGTCCGACAAGCGCCAAGTAATGCTGGGATTGGATCTGCCTTCCTGAATCAGTTGGAGCTTTCATGTCCGAGAAGAGGCATCAGGTGGAAAAGTTGGCCACCGGCATTCCGGGGTTCGATCACATTTCCGACGGTGGGCTGCCCAAGAACCGCACCACCCTTGTTTCGGGTTCCGCGGGCAGCGCCAAGACTGTCTTCGGCAGCCAATTCCTGGTCGAGGGCATCAAGCGCGGCGAGGGGGGCGTTTTCGTAACGTTCGAGGAAGAGGCGGATGACATTCGCAGCAACCTCTTGAGCCTCGGCTGGGACATCGACCGGCTGGAGCGTGAGAACAAATGGGCTTTTGTTGACGCTTCCCCCTGCTCGACAACATGGACGTCATCACCGGCGATTATGATCTCGGCGCGCTTCTTGCCCGCGTACAGCACGCGGTGCGCAAGGTGAACGCCAAGAGGCTTGTCATGGACTCGCTGGGCGCGGTGTTCGTGCAGTTCGATCACTCCAGCCTGGTGCGCAACGAATTGTTCCGCATTTCCCAGGCGCTGAAAAAGATGGACGTTACATCCGTCATGACCGCCGAACGCAACGACGAATACGGCGAAATTTCCCGCTTCGGCGTGGAAGAGTTCGTGGCGGACAACGTCATCATCCTCCGCAATGTGCTGGACGAGGAAAAACGCAGACGGACCATCGAGATACTCAAGTTTCGTGGAACGCAGCACAACAAGGGCGAGTTTCCCTTCACCATCATGTCCAACGAGGGAATCATCGTCATTCCCCTTTCGGCCATCGAGCTCAAACAGAAGTCGTCCTACGTACGCCTCGCATCCGGTAACAACGTACTGGATCAGATGTGCGGCGGGGGGTTTTTCCGCGACTCGATCATCCTGGTTTCCGGCGCGACGGGGACGGGCAAAACGCTGGTCACTACTCAGTTCATCAATTCCGGGGGCAAGAACGGCGAGCGGTGTCTGCTGTTCGCTTTCGAGGAGAGCAGGGAACAGCTTTTCCGCAACGCCAGCGGATGGGGGTACGATTTCGAGGAGCTGGAGCGCCGGGGGTTGCTGAAGGTTGTCTGTGCCTACCCCGAGACTTCCGGGCTGGAGGACCACCTTTTGACCATGAAGGAGAACATCTCCGACTTCAATCCCAACCGAGTGGCGGTGGACTCCCTCTCCGCTCTGGAGCGCGTGTCCACCATCAAGGGGTTCAGAGAGTTCGTCATCGGTCTCACTTCCTTCATCAAGCACGAGGAGGTCGCGGGGCTTTTCACTTCCACCACCCCCACCCTCATGGGTGGGGGGAGCGTGACCGAGGCGCATATTTCAACAATCACCGATTCCATCATTCTTTTGCGATACGTCGAGATGTACGGAGAAATGCGGCGCGGCCTGACCGTGCTGAAAATGCGAGGGGCGATGCACGACAAGGAAATCAGGGAGTTCTCCATCGACGGGCAGGGTATGCACATCGGCAAGGCGTTCCGCAACGTCACCGGAATCATCGCTGGGCAGCCCACTCATTTGGACCCGTCAGAGCTCAGCCGCATCGGCTCCATGTTCAAGGAAGAAGGGCGAAGCTGAAAGCGTGAAACGGACTGGCGCGATGGCTGAGAACACCCGAGGTACCAGGCTGCTGGCCATAACCGGCCGGGAGGAGACGCGCGAACTGCTGCTTCGCCTCTTGAGGGCCTCCTCCATGGTCGATGACGAGCCGGATTTCGCCGTAACCCTGGGAGAGGGGCTGGACTGGCTCTCCCGCGAATTCTTCGATTGCCTGATCCTTGACGAATCCGCTGACGGGCCGGACCTCAAGGGACTGGAGCGTATACGATCCGCCCATCCCTCCCTGCCCGTTGTCGTCTTGACCGGTGAGTCCAATGCAGACTTTTGCCAGGAGGTGCTCAAGCGTGGCGCCCAGGATCTGCTGGCCGTTGACTCACTGGACGCCTTCGACCTTGCCCGCTCCATTCGGTTTTCCATGAATCGGCACTCCCTTCTGGTGGCCTGCGAACGGAGCAGGGTCGATCTGGCCGAGACCGAAAACAGGTTCCGCATCCTCGTGGAGGAGAACGCCGACGGCCTGCTTGTGGTTGATGAGTCGGGCAGGGTATTCTACGCAAACCCCGCCGCTGTGGATATTCTGGGACGTCCGGAGAACGAAATCACGGGCCAGCCTTTCGGATTCCCGGTCATCGACGCCAGGCCAATGGAACTGGAAATCCTCCGTTCCGATGGCGAGCGCGCCAAAGTGGAGATGCTGGCGTCCGAAGTCGAGTGGGAAGGCGCGGCAGCGTATCTTGTTAGCCTGCGAGACGTCACGGCTCGATCAAGACGGGAGGACGAGCTGACCTATCGGGTGGAACTGGAGCGTCTTATCACCTCCATATCCACCATGTTCGTTACCCTCGATCCAGACCGGATCGATTTCGGCGTGAAAGACGGAGTACGCTCCCTGGCCGAGTTCTGCGAGGTGGACAGGGCCTTCGTCTACCTCTTCAACCAAGAGCGAACCCGCCTCGATCTTTCCTTCGAGTGGTGCGCGCAGGGAGTCGGGTCCAGGGCTGGACACGACGACCATCTCAACGTGGACGATTTCTCCTGGCTCATGGAGCGGTTGCGCATTTTCGAGACCGCTCTTGTGTCCGATGTGGCCGAACTGCCCAAAGAGGCTATCGGCGAGCGGGATTTCCTGCATGGCCGCGGCACCAGAACCATGATCGTGGTGTCCATGAGCGATGGCCCGGAGCGAATGGGCTTTCTCGGCTTCGAGGCCGTGCGCAGGGACCGGATGTGGTCCGAGGAGGAAATCGGCCTGCTGAAGGTCGCGGGGGACATATTCGTCCAGTCTCTTCTGCGCAAGCGTAGGGAAGAGGAGCGACGCTCCACCGCCAGCCTGTTGGAAGCGCTGCTGCAGAACGAGGAGATCGGCCTACTCGTTTTGGAGTCCAACAGGACCGTGGCCCGGGTGAACCAGCGTTTCTGCGATCTGTTGCGCCTGGACGCCCGGTCTGGGGAACTGATGGGCGAGGATGCTCGGGACCTACTGCGGCGGGACCAAGAGGCGTTTGTCGACGGCTTCGGGAAATTGCGGGAGACCCTCCTTGACCCGGAAGGCTCCCTGACGGCCCAAAGGCTTGCCATGCGGGATGGATCAGAACTGGAAATGGACGTTATTCGCCTGGAAGGAGAGTCCGGCGGGCGACTGCTTCAATGCCGGGACGTCACCGAACGCAGGCGGGAGGAACGCGACCTCAAGTCGAACCTTCGTCGGGATATGCTTACCGGACTTTCCAACCGGCATCGTTTTCTGGAAGACGCGGCGTTGCTTCTTGACGACGCCGCCGCCAAAGGCGAGCCGGCCGCTCTGCTTCTGGTGGACCTGGATCATTTCCGCAACATTACCAATACGTTCGGTTTTGACGTTGGCGACGAAGTGCTGCGGCAAAGCGCTCACCGACTGGGTGAGATCGCCAGCGGGGGGGACCTGCTCGGCCGGTTGGGAGGAGACGAGTTCGCCGTGCTGACCACGACCAACGGGCAGAGGGGGGACGTCGAGGCATTCGCCCGCCGCGTTCTCCGTGCCCTGGGCAAACCCTTCCTGGTCGGGGAGCGCTCCATTGAGAGCGGAGCCAGCATCGGTATCAGCTTCCACACCGCCCACGGAGAATCCGCCGAGGACTTACTGCTGGCCGCGGACATGGCCTTGGTGCGGGCCAAGGAGCAGGGGAGGGGACAGTTCATGGCCCACAACCATTCTTCTTGCCTGCTCAGGTAAATTCTGCCGGGGAGGCGCGCCTGCTTTTCTTTAATATGTTGAAGTAAAATTATATTTTTGTTCCAACCTTGCTGGCATGGATTTGGCTCGCCTCATGGCGAGGAGAGTTCATGGCGTGTGACAAGCAGTTTCGACGTGTAGGTCCCCCTCCGGGAATACGGGGGCGCTTAGCGGAAGCACTGGAGTTGGAGCCCGAAAGCTTTCACGAGATAGACCTTGGCGACGTGGCGCTGGATGACCGCGCCATGTACAGTCTGGGGCGGACAGCCAAACGGGCCATCCACCGCAAGGTCCCCTTCCACGTGCCAGTATCGGGCCCTTTCGGCGACCTCATGGGATCCTTGCACCGCCGTGCCTACTGGAACGAGGAGGGCGGACAATTGGTGCTTTCCGTGGAGGTGCTGGGCCGCATTCATCTGGTGGTTGTTCCCTGCGGCCAGTGGCGGCTTAAACACACCACCTGGAACTAAGCTCCGTTCAGTTCTTGGGTTTCAAGCCAAAGCCCTCGAACAGTTTCTTCACTTCCTCGCCCGGTGATTTTTCCTGGCTGGGCTTCGTCTGACTTTCTTCACCCTCGCCCTGCTTGGGGGGTTGCTGACCATCGTCCGTCTTTTTTTCCCCAGAGCCGGAAAGGGCGCCCGAAATACCGCCCAGCACGCCGCCGACACCATCGGCCGCTCCATTGACGATATCCAAAGGCGAAGTCAGCACCTGCTCGGCTATTCCGGAGGCGCTGACTCCCGTCTTTGGGTTGGAGAAGGGTCCTTGCACCGTGAGAGGCAGGGCCAGCGGGCCCAGATGGGCCTTCAGGTCGAGGTTCAGAGTCTGTTCGGCCAGGTCTGCCAGACCGCCGCCGGTCAGCTTGACTCCGGACTGGTCCGTCGTGACCAGGATGTCCTTTGTCCTGGCTATGCCGTCCTTGATGTTCAGGTTGGTGGTCATCTCGGGGATGTTGGTGCGCGCACCCTTCTCCTCTTCCGGCACGAAGACGTTCTTACCGGTCTTGGCCTGTTCGATCCGTTCCTTGGAAAGGTTGATGCCGCGCACATAACCGTCCTTGAGGCCCATGGAGGCGCTGCCGTCCATGCCCCGCAGCATTTTCCACATGGTCAGTCCGACCGAGGAGATATCCAGGTCCAGACGGGCCAGCCCGCCAACCAGAGGATTATCCTGGAAAGATGAGAGGAGCTGGGCCACATCCAGGCTTTCGATGCCCAGCTTCAGGGTGTGCGGGGGCTGATCCATGGCCATGTTGGTGGTCAGGGCCATGTCGAAGGTGCCTCGGAAAATGTCCATGGACAGCGGATCAATGGTGATGTCGCCGTTCTTTGCCTTGACGCGCATGTTCACGTTTTCCGCGGTCATGCCCTTGAAGCCGAGGCTGGCCATGAACAGCTTGCCGTCCACGTCCAGCGCCTTGAGTTGTTCCTTGGGCAGAATCTCGTCATCTTCCTTCTTTTTATCCGAGGGAGCCGGCTTGCCCTCCCCATCCGATTTTTCTTTTTCTTTTGGTGGGATATAGGGGTCGACGGTAAAGCTGTCACCGCGCAGATCGAAAGTGACGGCCGGCTTGCTCATGTCGGGTACGCCAAATTTTCCGGTCATGGTTGTGTTGTCCAGCATCAACTGCATGTTGCTCACATCGGCGGAACCGGGGGAGTATGCCACGTCCCCCTTGAAGGAGAGGCGGTCGAGCGCCTTATCGTTAGGTATGGGAAGGGCTACGTTGAGCGCTTTGGCAACCTCGCGCGGGGAGAAGGTGTTGGTCGTGATGCGCCCGGTTACAGCGGGAGCTTTGAAGACGTTTTCCGCACGCAGGTTTTTCGCGGCCACCTCCGCTCCCAGGGCCGCGGCTGTCAGGGTGGACAGCTCCGCCAGCCCCTTGGACCAGTCGAAGCTGCCCGAGGCGTTTAAGGTTGGAGCCAGGCCATCGCCTGGAATAGGGCCGCCGGAAAGATCAGCAGCAACGCGCACCGGGCTGAAGCTGGCCAATCCGGCCCCCAGGCCACGTCGAAGTCGCCTGAAATCTCGGTGGAGCCGCGCAGGTGCGGCTGCCCTTCCGCGAGCACGGCGGAGATTTGGGAAAGCCGGATATCCGTGGAGGCCAGAGTCGCTCGCTTGGCCTGCTGGTTCACGTTGGCGCGCGTTTGCAGGCGCAGGTCGGCCGAGGCTTCGGGCTGGTTGGCCCGCAGGGAGCAGGTCATTTCGATGGGGATGACGGTGCCCGGGTCCAGGGTAAGCGCGCCCACGTTGAGATTAAGGTCGCTGACCACGGCCTCCAGCCCGGTGGATTTGTCTTTCCAGGCCACCTGGCCGTTGTCCAGGGCCACTCCCCCCAGGCTTACCTTGGGCATGGCCGTGGCCTGCCCGTCGCCGGTATCGGGTGCGGGGGAGGGCGTGGGTTCCGCTTTGCCCTGTCGCTCCACAAGGTCGTCCCAGTTGGTGATGCCCCGTTCGTTCTTGGCCAGGTTGATGTTCGGCCCGCGAAGGACCACAGTACGCATGAACACTTCCTTGCGCAGCAGGGGCAGGAGCTTTACCTTGACGTCCACGGCATCGAGCCGGGCCATAGGCTCCGGCCCGAAACCTTCGGCGTTGCCGAGCACGATTGGTCCTTCGATGGCCGCGCCAATCCATGGGAAGACCGACAATTCGATGTCGCCGCCTATGGAGAACTCGCGGCCTGTGGCCTTCTGGACCTGCTCCGCGATGAGTGGCTTGTAGTCGTTGGGGTCCACGATCATGGGCAGTATGACGGCGGCCAGGACGAGCAGCAGAACGAGACCCGCGACGGCGAAGAGAAGTCCTTTCAATACTTTGCGCATGGCATAGCCCCTTGCATGAATGAATTCGCTTTGTCCAATTGTATCCTTCATTTCGGCGGTGATGGCAAGTGAAGCGAACCCTCATAGTCCAGACTGAACAGGCCGGAAGCCGCCTGGATCGCGTCCTCAAAGAACTTGAACCTGGTATGGGCCTGCGCGGCAGGAGGCGTCTTATCCGGGAAGGCCGGGTGTTGGTGGACGGTCGTGCCGGCGACCCAGCCCGCAAACTCCAGGATGGGCAGGTCGTGGAGGTTCTCCCCGGGGCGCCCGTGGAGGACCTTGACGGGGTTTTCCTGGTCGCCAGAACCGAGCGGTTCGCCGCTCTGTTCAAGCCCCAGGGAGTGCACACCGTTTCCCTGGCTGGCGGAAACGAGCCGAATCTCGAAGATGTCATTTGTGACGTGCTACCGGGCTGGCGGCTTTGCAATAGATTGGACAAGGCCACAACCGGCTTGGTTCTGGCCGCGGATTCGGAGGCTTCGGAAGCTGATTTCCGGGAGCGGGAGAATGCCGGGAGCGTGGAGAAGGTCTATCTGGCCATGGTGACGGGACGACTGGCCGAGAACGTGGAGATCGACGAAGCCCTGGATGTGGCCGACCGCGCCGTGGTGCGGGTGCTGGCGGACATGCGGGCCGAGCCGTTGCGCCGGACTCGGGTGCGGCCGATTTTGCGCGGGAAGGAATGGACGCTGGTTGAAGCGCGCATCCACAAAGGGGCGCGCCACCAGATCCGGGCCCACCTGGCTTGGCTCGGGCACCCGATACTCGGTGACGCGGTGTACGGTCGTGGAGAGGAGGGAGGCCTGCGGCTGCATCATGCCCGGCTGACCATGGAGGGGTTCTGCGCCCAAGCCGATCCCCCCTGGAAGGAGTGGCCCGGGCTGGCCCAGCGGCTGGCCGCCAAGTAATACCTGCTTATTCCACGCCCAGCAGGGCCCGGGCGAAGTCCCCGCCGTCAAAGGGGCGCAGGTCCTCCATCTTCTCGCCCAGGCCGATGAAAGAAATGGGCAGGGCGAACTGGCTGGCCAGGGCCACCACGATACCGCCCTTTGCCGTACCGTCCAGTTTGGTGAGAACGATCTCGTCCACCTGCACGGCCTCGTGGAAGAGCTTGGTCTGGGAGATGGCGTTCTGTCCGGTGGTGGCGTCCACCACCAGGATGGAGCGGTGGGGCGCGCCCTGGTGTTTCTTCTCGCAGACGCGCTTCACCTTTTTCAATTCGTCCATGAGGTTGACCTTGGTGTGCAGCCGTCCAGCGGTGTCCAGCAGCACCAGGTCGTAACCTTCACTTTTGGCCTTCTCGATGGCCTCCCAGGCCACTGCCGCGGGATCGGAGTTGGCCTCCTTGGCGAAAAAGCCGGCGCCGACCCGCTCGGCCCAGACTTCCAGCTGCTCAATGGCCGCGGCCCTGAACGTGTCACCCGCGGCGATGAGCACCTTACGGCCCTGCATCTGGGCGCGGTGGGCCAGCTTGGCGATGGTGGTCGTCTTGCCCACGCCATTTACCCCTACCATCATCACCACCTCGGGCGGGTTGACCGCGGTGATGCGGCGGGGAGTCTTGAACAGGTCCGCCAACTCTTCCCGCAGGATGTCCTTGAAGGCGGATGTCTCGGTGGCTCCGGCCTTGCGGACTCGCTCGCGCAGGCCCTCGATGAGGGTCATGGTGGCCTCGTAGCCCACATCGGCCATGATGAGGATTTCCTCAAGCTCCTCCCAGAAATCCTCATCCATGGTCTCGCGGCTGGTGAGCAGGCCGTCGATGCGGCGGGTGATGGTCTGCTTTGTCTTTTCCAGGCCCTCGGAAAGCTTCAGGAAGAGGCGGTTTCGCTCATCCTCCTCGTCCTCCAGGTCCAGCGCCAGGGCCAAACGGTATTGCAGCTCGGAGCGGAAATCCTCGACTCGTTCGTACTCCATCTCCTCGGTCCAAGCCTGGAAACGGGAGATGAAGTCATCCGCCTCTTCCGCCGGCGCCTCCAGCGCCTTGAAGAGAAATTGAAGCCGCTCCCACAGGGTCTCGTCCGCCCGCTCCACGTCCTGTAGAAGGATTTCCAGCCAGACCGACAGCCTGGGCTCTGCTTGCCGCAGAGAGAGCAGCAGGTCGTTGCGCCAGTCCTCGGCCGTCGGACCGGTCCGGGCCGTGGGAGCGGGTTCACGAGGCGGGGGAGGCGCTTCCTCGGAGACGGCCTCGCTGGGCGTCTCAAGCAGTTCCTCTTTGATATTCTCCACCGCCTTGGGCGGGGCCGGCTGGTCTTCCTTGAGCCCGTGGTCGCTTTTGTATTCCTCGACCGCTTGGTCCAGTTTGGATTCGACGTCCCAGAACTTCTTGATTTTAGAGAAAAATCCCATATCTACTTCCGTCTTGTTTTGCCTGTCGTGGAAAGGCAGGATGTGTACCGCGTATGCAACGGGCTGGCAACTTGCGCAAGGGGCCGTCTGAATGACGTATAAAGGAGAATTCCATGCAGTGGCGACGTGTCAGGGAAGCGCTTGAGTCCGAAGGGCCGATTCAGGAAATCGAAATTCGCGGCTGGGTCCGCACCAAGCGCGATCAGAAAAAGTTCGCTTTCCTCGAGATCAACGATGGCTCCTGCTTGGCGAATCTGCAGGTTATTCTGGATTCCGGGGCCCCGGGTTGGGATGAGTTGGAGCGAGTGACAACCGGAGCGGCCGTGGCTGTTTCCGGGGATTTGGTTGAATCCCCCGGCAAGGGGCAGCGTTGGGAAATGCGCGCTTCCGGACTGCGCCTGGTGGGTGTAGCGGATGCCGAGGACTATCCCCTCCAGAAAAAGCGTCATTCCGACGAATTTCTGCGAACAATCGCACATCTCCGTCCCCGCACAAACAAGTACGGTGCAATGTTCCGCATCCGTGCCGAGGCCGCCTTCGCCGTGCACTCCTTTTTCCGCGAGCGCGGTTTCCACAACGTCCATACACCCATCATCACCGGAGCGGATTGCGAAGGGGCGGGAGAATTGTTCCGCGTCACGTCGCTTGACCCCGGGCAACCGCATGGATCGGACTGGCCCGAGCGCGACTTCTTTGGCAAAGAGTCCTTCCTTACAGTGTCCGGGCAATTGGCGGCCGAGGCGTTCGCCCTCTCGCTGGGCCGGGTGTACACCTTTGGTCCCACCTTTCGCGCGGAAAACTCCAACACGCCTCGCCACGCGGCCGAGTTCTGGATGGTGGAGCCGGAGATGGCTTTCTTTAACCTGGACGATACCATGAATTTGGCGGAGGAGTTTATCAAAGAACTCGTCCGCCACGTGCGCGATACATGCGCCCAGGACATCGCCCTGTTCGCCAAGTGGGTGGACAAGGACCTCGAGAAACGCTTGGAAAATATTCTGGCCGAGCCCTTCCAA
>NZ_JOMJ01000003.1:975000-1125000 GCF_000711295.1 Desulfohalovibrio reitneri
AGAACGGCGGCCGTTTCTTCCAGGGCCGAGGGTTCGAGCAAATCGTCGCTGTCGAGAACCCCGATGTAGCGCCCCTGTGCCTCGGCGCAGGATCGGACCAGCGACTGGGCGTGGCCGATGCGTTCGCCACCGAAGATCCGGAAGCGGGAATCCATTTCCGCCATCTCCCGGGCGATTTCTACCGAGTTGTCGGTCGAGCCATCGTTCCAGAGAATGGCCTCCCAGTCGGTCATGGTCTGCAGTTGCAGGCTTCGCAGAGTCTCTTTCAGAAACCCGGCCCGGTTGTAATAGGTGGTGACGATAGTCACGAGTGGTTGCATGGTTTCTCCTTCAGGTGTTGATCAAGACGGTGTTCGTCGAGCGAATGATGATGTTTCCGGCCACCCCATCCATGAACACGAGGCTGCCGGACTTGTCGGTGGCGCTGATGCTTTCCTGGCCTGGCGCGGCGTTCATGCGCACCACCTGACCGGCCTTGTCGGTGAGACGGATCTGTTCGGCGGCGGCGGTGGAATCGACGAGGATTTCCTGGGTGCCGTTGAGGCCCCAGATGTGAACCTTTTCCCGGCCCTTGGTGGTATCGATGAGGATCTTCTGCCAGCGGGAGCGGCCCTTGTCGCACGAGAGGATGTGGACCTTCTCCTTGTCCTGCCAGGCTTCGAGGATCACCTGCTGGCGGCAGAGGTCGGTGAGCTGGATGCGGGCGCGGGAGCCGACGATCTGCGAGGCGATGTCGAGCTGGTCGCCTTTCTCGGCGTCCTTCGTGCCTCGGCGCAGGGCGTTGCCGCTCTGCATCTCGGGCTTCACCTTCCCTTCCATGGTGAGGATCTGTCCGGCACGGTCGATGATCCGCAGCAGCTCGTCGCCGTCGCGGTCATCGGCCAGGATGGTGTGGCCGGTTTCGGTCTTGAGCAGGACCTTCAGACGCGGGCAGTAATACGGCGGATGGCCGTGGTACTTCTTGTGTTCGAGATCGTCGTGCCGGTTGGCCTGATGCTCGACCTTGTCCTCGCAGTCATGACAGAAGGCATTCGCGCAGGTGCGCTTCGATTCCTCGGGCTGCTCACCGGGATTGCTCTTGGCCAGCCAGACCCCGGTCCAGATCGGATACTGGACGACGCCTCCCTCGAACTCTGCCCAGACCGAAGCTCCTTCCTCGGGGACCAGGAACATGCCGGTGTCGTCGTTGCCGCCGTAGGGGAAACAGGGCGCGGCCCATTCGGACCAGTTCTCCCGCCCGCTGCCGAGCACGGCGGGGATTTCCAGGCGGACCCTGCCGAGGCGTTCGGGGTCGTTGTTGTCGCGCACGAAGGCCCGATACTTGCCGTACCAGCGGTTGCGGTAGCGCTCCTCGGATTGACGGTCGCGGGTTTCAAGCATGCTCCGCCTCCTGTTTTCGACTGGCGTCCCAGGCCAGCCAGCCGCCGAGGCGAAGCGCCCAATACATGACCTGCCTTTTCCACAGAGGCACGCCCAGGGCCGCCATCAGTTCGAGAAAGAGGCGGTCGGCCGCAAGCCGCGAAACCTTGCCGGTGTGGTAGAGGTAGTCGTGAACGACGGCCGCCGGGGAATATCGCCCCCAGGGCGGCACCACGCGCCAGAACAGGCGCGGCACCGAGGCGAAGTCGGTCTCGAACCCGGCGGGCACTTCGATGATGCGGCCAGCGCCGGTGCGGACACGGAACGGCTGAGTCAGCCTCGCGGTCATTCCATTGGGCAGGATCTCCACCCGAAGCGGCCCGGAGAGACCCAGCGCGGTGCCGGAAAACAGGGTCTTGGTTTGGGCGCTCATGACCGCCACCTCGCCTTGCCCGACTGGCGCACGTCGAGATGGACCCAGGAGGCATAGACGCCGATGCCGCCCTCGCGGAAGAGTGGGATCTCCTCGGCGATGACCGCCAGTTCTTCAGGCGGAACGCCTGCCGGACAGCTCACGTCGGCCGCCATGCCCAGCGTGTGAAAACTCTGCTCCGCGCCGCCCACCGCCTTGTTGTGCCGGTTGCAGCGAAAGCCGCTGGTGATGGACAGCGGTTTGCCTATGCGGTCGCGCAGCGTCTGCAGGGCGTCGACCAGGTCGGGATGGACTGCAGCCGAATGGCCGCAGCAGTTCGTGCCTTTGCAGGCGAATTCCGAACGGTTGAAATTCTTGCTGAGATCACCCATTGCCGCCTCCTTGTGTGACCGCGCCGGAATCCGCGTCGATGGTCACCATGGCTGGTGGCTCGTTTTGCGGCGTGGGCGGGGCCTCCTTGTCGTTGGGTTTGCCCTGGGACTCGGCGGACTTGTCGCCCGCGCCCTTGCCGAGGGCGTTCTTCTTGAGTTTGAGTTCGCAGAGATAGCCTGCGCCGCTGATGCTGTGGCACACCGAGTGGCAGTAATAGATGCCGGAAAACTTCTGGCCCACGCCCTTGATCTCGACGTTCTTCTTGGCGCGAAGCTGGGGAATGCCGATGGTGGCGGCGTCCGCCTCGACCTGACGCAGCTCGGCCTCGCGGAACTTGCCCTCGGCGCTGTCCTGGGCTGGCTCCTGGCGCGGCTCTTCGTGAAAGCCTTCGGAACGGTCGAAGCTGGGCACGATCTGCCCCGTCTCCTGTTCCTTGAAGCTGCCTTCGCCGGTGTTGCCGTCGACCAGATAGGTCTGCTTGCCCAGGGCCGTCCGCTCGGGGGTGGTGGCGTTGTTGGCCTTGTGCTCGACCACGTCCTTCTTGCGCGGGTCGATACCGACCGTCTTGGTCTCGACACCCGCGCCCTTGGCTCCCTGGGATTGGGTGCTGGGGCGGAACGAGCGCAGCAGGCCCTTGGTGTCGGTGAAATATTCGAGGGTCAGAAGCGGCGTCTGGTCGAGCTCGCGGGGATGGAAATGGAGTTCGTCATCCTGGATGTAGAAGACATAGCCGCTCACGCCGTCGCCATCGCGGTCGCGGGCCTTTTCCGCCAGCTCCTTGAGGAACTGGGCGTCCGAGATGTTGCTTTGGGTGACGCGGAGATGGGTCCCCTTGGTGGCCGTGACCACCGGGGTGAGGCCGTTGGCGGCGGCGATCTGTTCTGCGATTTCCGAATAAAGGATGCCGGGAGCGGGTTTCTGCCAGACTTTTTGGTTCTCCTTGCCCGCGAGCTTGAAGCCCTTGTCGTAGGCCTTGATGCGGATGGTCGGATCGCCGTTTTCCGGGAAGTCATAATCGATGTCCTTGATGACCGCCTTCTTGCGCGGAGATAGATTCCCCACGTAGCCGAAGCGGGCCACGATCTCGTTGCCTTCCTGAAACAGCGGATCGTCGACGAACTGCAGGTTGCGGTCGGTCACCGACAGTTCGAGGACATCCAGCTCCTCCTCGTTGTCGGTGAAGACGAACGAGGTGATCTCCTGGGTAATGTCCTTCGAGAGGTCTTGCCCCTCGATCTGAATCAGAAATGTCGGCTTGAAGGTATCCAGATCCATGCGTATCTCCGGCGGTTCGCAGTTCCCTGCTTACTTACCGGAAGGCATGGCGAGGTGTCGGACGCTTCAGTCGAGCAGGCGCATTTGGACGTGTTCGCGAGAGGGAATGCGCAGGGCCAGGCCGGGCTCTAGCGCCAACGGGAAAAAGAGGTCGTTGTAATCACAGATGATCCACCAGAGCCTGGCGTCACCCAGATAGCGGTGCGCGAGCAGATCCAGACGGTCGCCCTCGACGACGGTGTGCAGGCGATCGTCATATCTCGGAGTAATGTCGATGCGCTGACGCATGCCGAGGGAGGTGCCGTCGCTGTCCCGGTAGAGAACGCAACGGGCGTAGCGGGAATCACGGCCGATCATGAACGTACCTCCGACCAGTTGATGGAACGGTCGACGTATTCCTCGAGGACGATGTCCACCTCGGCCCGTTGCGGCAGCAGGTTGTCCCGGTCGAACAGGCCGAAGAACCGCGCCTTCACCTGCCGGACGATGCAGGTCACGCCCGGGTAGAGATCTCCGAAAATCAGCAGCACACGGTGCGGCGCGTTCTTGAGCATGGTTCCGGCGTGTTCCGGATATTGCAGCGAGCGGAGCCAGTCGACCTTCTGTTTAACCGGCCCCTTGAACAGCTCGACCTTGAAGGCGATCCGGCGCGGTTCCCCGGCGACGTATTGGTAGCGCGGGTGGCTCATGCCGGGGATCTTGATCGTCGCGTAGTCGGTCGACTTCTCGTCGCTGATGGAGTTGGGGTTGTACTGGAATTCGAGCCGCTCCCCCGTGTCGGCGTCCACCAGATATCCCTTGATGGGCTGTTGATCCCAGGCCATTGCTTACACCTCGGCGATCTCGATGATCGGCTTGCCCAGTTGTCCGGCCCGGTCCAGTTCCCGCCGCATGCCGCTGGAAATGCCGTTGCCGGTGAACGCCCATACCTCGTCGCAACATTCCATGTAGGCCAAGCCGCAGGCGATCCCCGTCTCCCGCTGCTCGGGAACGCTGTCATCGGTAAAGGTTGGATACAACAAGTGCGGCGCGAACGGAGCGTGACCGCTTCTCATAACCTGACGGCAAAGCGCCTCGGCGACCCTGACGTTTCGGGCTATGTCGCCCGCGAACGGGCTGCAGACAAAGATGCGTTTCATCGGTCCTCTCAAAGTGTTTCGTAGTTTCTGATCTTCCGCTCCCGAAGATCCTTGTAGACGGCCTCGGCCACCTTCCGGCCATCGATGTTGGTGGTCACGCTCAGTTCCACCGGTCGGTCGGCCAGGCCATCGAGGCGCGAGAGCAGCGATTCCAGCAGTTCGCGCGCTCCCGGACCGGCTTCCTCTCCGCGCTGGGGTGTCGCTGGAGCGGTGCGGGCCGGAGAAATCAACCGTTCGGAGGGCACCGTCTCGGCGAGTCCCGATTGCAGGGGCTTTGCAATCGGAGTCGGCGCGGACGTTATGGGTCGCTCGATCCCACCTGGTGCCAGAGAGGCATCTCCCTTTTCCAGTGCCAGTTCCACTGTGAGCGGCTGGATATAGTTCTTACTTACCGGCTCGACGGCCGCCGCGACGGTCTGCACGGTGCCGTTCATCGGATGCGGAGGCGGAGTTGCCGTGGCCATGACCGGCTGGAGCATCAGCATGGCGCTCAGGGCCTTGGGCACCAGGCGCTCGTCCAGACGCGGCACGAGACTGAGCACGCTTTCGATGATGCGTTGCCCAATCGATTCGGCGGGCTGCGCGGTCTTGAATGGTTGCTTCTGCTCGGCCACCTGCGGGACCGGTCCTTGGACTCCCAGCATGGCGCGAGCGGAGGAGAGCAAACCGTTGGCAATCCCGGCGCTGCGATCCTTGATTGCCTGAATGCCCGCGCTCGCGCCGCTGGAAAGCCTTTGCCAGAGGGATTGCCCCTCGGTACCGGCACTGGCAAAGATTCGGCCCACAGCCCCGGGGACGGCAGACAGCGTGGCAACGATCCGGTCGCGGACATTGACGGCTCCCGTGGCCAGCGCATCCCAGGCATTGACCTTGGGCGGCGTGATTGCCAGCTCAGGCGTGTCGCCAAACAGGGATTGTTTGAGACCGCCGAAGATGGCACCGGCCTTGGCCGCGACGGATTGAGCCCCGGTGGTCAGCCCATCCCAGAGTTTTCCAGCCATTCGGAAGGGAGCCGAGGCGGCGTCCATGAGGTTGCCGCCCGCCGACTTGATCTGCTGCCAGGCTCCCGCAGCGGCCGAGAGAATCCCGCGAGCGGCGAAGCCGAACACTTTCGCGGGCAGCGACTGGGTAAGGCTCATGCCATCGGCGAGGGTCTTGAGCAGCGCGGAGCCGGAAGCGGTAAGTCTGGCGAGTGGTCCCTCGCGGGCATCGGAGAACGGCAGTAGATTGCGCAGCTTGCCCAGAGCGTTTTTGAGCATGGTGAAGGGATAGGTCACCGCCGACCAGATTCCTTCGCCCAAGGTGACGAGCAGCTTCTTGCCCGCCTCGAAGAAGGTGGTGTCCCCGGCGAAGAAGGAACGCACGGTGGCAAACATCTCCCGCAGGGTGCTGATGATCGGCAGATTCAGAATCGCCTGGCCGATCTGTCCGGCGGCGTCGGCCACCAGGCGTCCGATGGAGGTGAAGATGCCGGAAATGAAATTCCAGACCCCGACCACCACATCCCGCGCCCAGCGGAACGGGGTGGCAAGAAAACCGTAGACCGCGCCGCCAATGGCCTTGAGACCGTCCAGCAGGGAGATGTCGCCGGTCAGCACCTGCCAGACCGCATAGATGATCTTCCCGGCGGCCACGAATGCCTCGCCGATCATGCGCACGGGCAACAGGAACTTGTAGATGAACTTGGTCGCTCCGATCAGGGACCCGACGATGATTTTGCCGACCCAGACCACGCTGCGCACCACCACCGCCAGGGCTCGGACGATGAGCGACAGGTTCCAAGCCACGATCTTCAGGGCGAACGCCAACCCCTGCAGAAGCACACCGGCGACGGTACCGATAACCGTGCCGAAGGTACGCCAGGACGACCCGTCGGTGGCGCTGACCGCCACGCCGAAAATCTCCACCACTGAAAAGACCGCGCTGGCCAATGCCGCGTAAGCGCTCATCAGGGTGCGGACGGTCGGTTCGAGGATGGCGCGGATGCGGCCAAAGGCATGGGAGAACGCGCCCCACAATCCGGACAGGGCCTCGCGAACGCGGTAATAGGCTTTGAAGACGGTGACCACGAAGCCCAGCAGTCCGGCGGATTCGAGCTTCTGGGCCAGTTCGGCCGACATCTGCCCGACGCCGCCGCTGAGCGAACCCACCAGCTCTCTGAACCCCCGGAACACCAGCGAGACCTTGTTCCAGGCCCCGGTGATGATCTCCTGAATGCCGCCGAAGTTGGTTTCCCATGCGCGTTTGAGCAGATACACCGAGAGGATCACGCCCGCGATGATCGCGGTGACGGGCAGAAAATAGGTCGCGACCGCCGAACCCACCCCGGCCAGCGCGGCGCTGATGGCCACGAACCCTGCCTTGATGGCGGGAAGCATGAGTCCCACCATGCCTACGGCGGCGGTGACGGCTCCGGCCACGACCAGAATGGTGCCGAGGGCCATGGATAATCCAAGGACCAGCCGGGTCACGCCCGGCATCGATTTGGCCATGCGCTGCAGGAACAGAATGAAGCGGGAGACGCCGTTGATCACCGGCGTGACCACCGGCAGCAGAGTGCGGCCCAGGATTTCGCTGAGGTTGGCCATCTGCTGGCGCAGGAGCAGAAACCGGGCTCCGATGTCCTGGTTCATGGCGTCGGCCATCTGTTCGGTGACCGCCGTGCCGGTCTTCATGGCCCGGCCCACCGATTGGATATTGCCTTCGAGGCTCTCCATGCCCGCCGACATCTGCAGCAGGAACTTGACCGCCTCGTCGGAGCCGAAAGCCTTCTTCAGCTTCACTTGGGCGGCGGCGTTGGAGAGGTCGGGGAACTGGCGCTTGATCTCCTGCAGGATGGGAACCACGCCCTTGAGACGGCCGCTGGTGTCGGTGAAGGACAGGCCAAGCTCGTCACCGGCTTCGGCCGCCTTCATGATGAACGCCTTGTACAGCGTGCCCGCCTCTGAGCCGGGCATGGTGGTCTGAAGCTGGCCGAGCACGGCGAGCTGCTCGTTCAGGGGAATATTGCTAGCCGCAGCCACCGCGCCGATGTTCTTGATGGCGTCGGCCATCTGGGTGCCGTTGGTCTTGAACGAGGCCACGGTCTGCGCCATGGCTCCGGAAAAAGCGGTCGCCCATTCCATGTCGTTCATGTCGGCCATGATGGGCTTGAAGATCCCGTAGGCGGTGGTGAAGGTGCCGACCATCTCCTGGGTGGTGGCCTTGGTCGCCTTGGCGGTCATGGCGGCCATGGAGGTAAAGACGCCCACCGCCTCGTCGCTGAGGTTGGACAGGGCCGATTTCACGTCATAGGTGGCGGTGATGAAGGCGGCCTTGTCGGCACCGGACCACTGGTTGGTGAAGGATTCGGCGGCGTCCTCGATGGCACGGAGATCCTGCACGCCCAAGGACGCCAGCTCTCCCAGGGCCTTCTGGGTCGCGGCGGTGGAGGCGACCAAGGCGGCGGGCACTGCCATCAGGGCCAGTCCCGCCCCCAGCATCATGGTGCCTTGCTGGATACGGTCCAGGTTGCGGGTCATCCGCTCGCTGGCATCCGCGACGGTGGAATCGAGGTCCATCATGGAGCCACGGATGCGCTGCGCGTTCTGCGAGAACGCATCCTTCATCGATACCACTATGCCCAGTCCGAGATCGCCGTTCATCTATCGCCGTTCCGTTTGCTCACGTTCAAAATCAAGCTGCCGCTCGAGGGCCTCGACGAACTGACGCCGGACCCTGAGCGGCAGCGAGCGGGTTTCCGACCAGCCCCAGTGCAGTCCGCCGTAAGCGAGAAAGAATACGTCGCTTACAAGCGAACTCCTGGGAACAAAAAAGCCGGTTCGGCCTCCAGACGGGTGCGGATCTTGGTGCCGCAGCCATCGCATTCGGTTTCGACCGAGGTGTCGATTCCCGCGTCGACCCGCGACATCTCCTGCCGCAGGGCGTTGCGGTCGCGCATCGACATTTCCGCCAGGCTCTTCTTGGAAGGTGCCTTGCCGTCGATGTCGAGAATGCGGATGAGCATGGCCGAGGAGATGTTGGGCTCGCGCAGGCTGGCCAGGCGCTTTTCCTTATGGCCGTCGAGATATCCGAAGCGCACGGTTTTCTTCGAGCCGGGCAGCTTGAAGGCGAACTCCCGCTCTTCGCCGTAGGGGGTGACCTTGAGATCCTCGAGATTGACGGTCACGAAGTTGGTCATGCGGCAGGCGCTGTTCGGGCAGCTCAGCTCCAGCTCCACCTCGTCCCCGAGGGAAATCTGGCGCAGGCGGACCAGGGCGAACAACCGGTCACCCGAGAGCAGGTTCATCACCTCGGAAAGATCGGGATCGGTCTTCTCGCCCAGCCGGACGAAACAGTTGCGGAGCACCTGGTTGATCGCCTCTCCGGAGCGGATCAGGCGCTGGTTGGTGAGCAGTTCTTCCTCGGCCCCGGTCATTTCCCGGAGCTCGAGTTCAGTGCCGCTTGGCAGTTCAAAGCTGTACATGGTCGATCCTCCGGTTTAGGTCCAGTATTGGAAGCAGATGGTGAGCTTCTCGATGGTGTTCTCGGTGTTGCCACCCTCGAGCTCGTCGTATTCGAGCGCTTTCACCCAGGCCCCGTGCAAGGTCCAGCGGCGGGTCTCGTTGCCGGTGCGGTCGTAGCGGACAACGTCGATGTCGCGCATGTAGTCGGCGGGAAGGCCGCCGGTGACGGCGTTCACGTCCACCTGTTTCTTGATCCATTCGCGGGCAGCCTCGTCGGAGCCGTCCTGCAGGTTGCCTTTCTCGAGGGTGATGTCCTCGAACTTGACCCGCCCCGCCACCTTCTGGTCGAACATCGAACCGGCCGGGGCAAAGGCCACTTCCTCGAATTCGGTTTTGGGCTCCTGTCCCTTGTGGAACAGGGCCACGTCGAAGCCGATTACCTCGATGGCGAACTGCCAGTTCTGATAAAGGCTTTTGGGCATGTTTCCGCTTCTCATAGCCGTATTCTCCCGTTAGATGATTTCTTTGAAGTCCGCGCCGGTGCTGGTCAGGATGAAGTTCAGCTCGATGAACTCAGCCGTCTTGGTCGGCTTGACGAACACGCGGGCCACCATTTCGTTGCGGTCGATGACCGCCGGGGTGTTGGTCTCCTCGTCGCACTGGAAGGCGAAGTCGTAGAGGCCGCCCTTGTCCTTGATGTCCTGCAGGAAGGGATTGATCAGGCGACCGAGGGCACGCCAGGTCTGGGGATGGTTCGGTTCGAACACCACGAAGCGGGAGGATTCCGAGATGGCTTCCTCCATGTACATCATCAGGCGGCGGACGTTGATGCGGTCCACGGCCGATGGCTGGCTCTGCAGTGTCTTCTGCCCCCAGATGTTGATGCCGGTGTCGGGGAACACGGCGATGACGTTGACCCCTTCCGGATAGAGCACATCGCGCTCGCCACGGCTGGTTTTGTAGGCCAGGGAGAGCGTGTTGAAGATGCGGCCCCGGTCGATACCGGCGGGCGCGTTCCAGACGTTGGTCTTCTGGTCGCTGCGGGCGATGCAGCCCGCCACCGCGCCGCAGGGCGGCACCAGCTTCTTGCGCGAGTTGACCGGATCGCTGATCTCCAGCCAGGGGTAGTAGAGCGCCGCGTAGGAGGAGTTGAAGGCCGCGTGGCTGTACATCCCTTGTCCCTTGCGGAAGTCGACTGCTTCGAGCGGCTCCAGATGTATGGGCGTGTCGGCGATGAACAGCAGATCCTTGCGCCCCTCGGCATAGGCGATTCCGGCGTTGATCACCGGCACCGTGGTGACGCCGGGAACCATCAGCAGGTTCAGGGCGTCGATCTCATCAAAGCCATAGAGGCCGGTATGCTGCGAGGGATCGCCGATGAAATCGGCATCGGCCAGATCGGTCAGTCCGTTGTCGCCGCCGCCGAGCGTGAACACGCCCAATGTCGGACGGTCGCAGGGCGTTCCCGACGCGGCTGCCAGATCCTGGACCAGGATGAAATCCGAACGGTCGTTGATCGCCAGCTCCACATGGTTCGGCAGCGTCTCGTCCATGCTCAGATCCTTGAACACCTCGACCACATCGCCTTTATGCCGGACCACCAGGTTGAAATGGTTGGCCGGGTCGAGGGAGCCGTCCTCGATGGAGACGGAGAGCCGGTCCCCCCAGACACCTTCGTTCACGGCCTCGATCCGCAGGGCGTCGGCGGGCGTCGCCTCACGGTTCTGCAGCACGATGGAAGATTTGAGCGCCGTCAGGGTGTCCCGGTCGGTGGAGTCGGTGAGATGGGCGATGCGGGTGACGTAGAGGACCGAGCCGCCGTTGTCGAAAAACGCCCGTGCGGCGTAGGCCAGATAGCTCTCGTTGATATAGGAGCCGAAACGGTTGATGAACTGTTCCCAGCTCGTCACCAGCACGGGCTTGTTGATCGGGCCTTTCTCGGCCACTCCGACCATGGCGGCCGACGAGGTCGAGATCTGCTTCACATAGAAACTGAAGTCCGTTTCCCGGGTGTAAATCCCGGGCGATAGATAGGTCGGCATGGTTATTTCCTCCGCTTGCTGGTGGTCTTGGCCTCATCGGCTGCGGCGTCATCGGTTGCCGTGGGCTTTTCCGGCTCCGGTTCCGCGCCGCCGGTAAGGTCGGTGATGCGCACCAGGCCGCGTTTTCCGGCGGTCTTGATCTCGGCGGAGAGGTCCTTGCGGGCGATGCTCTTGCGTTCTCGCGGCCCGAGGTGAAGGGTTCCCTGGCCGGAGAGGTTGAACGTCAGGGGTTGGAACTGCAGGTTTCTGATCTCGATCACGGTTGTTCTCCTTTACGGTTGAATGGTTCGTTGCTCTGTCACGTCGCCGTGAAACTGGAAGGTCCGGTCCCGGATCAGCCGACCGTCGCGCAGGTCGCCGTCGTACACCGGGCAGGATTCGATGCGGATGCGTCCGGAGCTTTGCCGGAGGTTGGAGAGGTTCACCCGGGCCAGGCCGCCCAGAGGAACCAGTTCGGTAAGGTTCAGGCTGCCCTGGTCGGCGATGGCGATCTCCGGGTAAAGCTGGAGGAACCGCGAAATCGATTCGCTAAACCTAAGCAGTTCGGCCTCCCGGTCCACGGTCACCACCAGGTCGAAATCGAGGTGATAGAGACGGGGAAACCGGCACTCCTCGAAACTCAGCTCCGCGACATTCTTCTCGAACAGGCGGCTCTGGCTGCGGCGGAAACGGTCTTCCGCCAGCTTCGGCCCCTGGAGGATGACGCTGGGGGTACGCTGGACCTCGAACAGGTCATCCGGGAACACCAGCACGGTGTCCGGGTGGATGGCCTGCTTGGCCAGGCGGATCAGTGTTTCTGTGACGGTCTGTATCGTGCTCAAGGGACGCCTCCGTTTTCTGCCTGGTTACTTACCGGAAGCGCTGGCGATGTGTCGGAGGCTCAAAGCGCGGAGCGGATCGCCTCGCGATAGTTCTGGAGGATCTGTTCGCGGTACTTCTCCATCACCGGATGCAGAAAGGGTCTGGCGGGGATGATGATGGTCGCGCCGTTCGGATGTTTGATGGTGGCTCCGTACTCCATGACGGCACCGATGTTCACCATTTCTTCCCCGTCCTTGTTTACGGTGCCGCGCAGCAGGCCGACGAACACCTTGTCAGCCATGATCTTCTGGGTGATGGCGTTGACGAGAAAGCCGGTGTCGATGAGCGCCTTGCTGGAACCTTTGCGCTCGATTGTGCTTGCGGCGAGTTTCACAAAGGCCTGTCCGCCCGGGGCCTGGGAGCGAATCCCCCGCTGGATCTCGCGCACCAGAAAAAGGGCGTTGCGGATCGTGGCCTGACGCAGGGCGGTGGCCAGGCGCGGCCCCATGCCGGTGGTCAGCTTGGCGCGGGCCTTGTCCCAGTCACCGGTCCGCCTAACGCCCATTGAGCTTCACCAGTTGCAGGTTCTTGTGAGTGACGGTGCCGAAGAAGTGTTCTTCTTCCACACTCTGTATGCGATAGGTTTCCCGGTCTGCGTCCAGGCGGTCTTCACCCCGGACGTCGGCATCCGGAAGGACGCAGGCGAGCGCGTCAATCTTGCCGCTCAACTCCTCCGGCGGGGTTTCGTTCAGTTCGAGGGGGATGACAGAAACTTCTGAATATTCGGCATCGTCGGTGCCGTAAAGCCGCTCGCCGGGAACCACGCGCAGAACCCGTGCGGTCTGGCCCGAGGAGAGGATCAGCCGGGCGACGTCGGCCATGGCTTCGGCGCGTTCCCGGTCATTCAACAACATCGAGATCGATCCCTTGTTCGTAGATGACCGGAGTGAGTCCGCTCGGGGTCAGGATGTAGGCTTCCTGATCGAGCTGGGTGGCCGGACGCAGCTCGGTGAGACGCTGCCGGTAGTCGGCGAGCAGATCGGCCTCGAGCTTGGCCCAATGGCCGGGCTGGCCGGTTTTATCCACCCGCTTGTCGCCACTGGAAAAGGAGAAGGCGTTGGCGGTGGCCGAACGCATGACCTGGCAGGCGTGGATCTGCGCCATGATCACCAGAAGCTCACGGACCTCGCCGGTGGGATCGGGGGTGATCTCTCCGGCCGTGACCGTCAGCGATTGGTCGAGATCGCGGCCAACCCGGAAAACGGCCTTCCGGACGCACCTCTCCAGAGTCTGGTCCTCGAAGAGAGATGCGCCCGGGTCGGATAGGTCGAGCCGCAGGTCGGCGATCAGGTCACTCAGCAACACCTTGCAGGCCCTCCAGGCGGCTCTTGAGCGCGTCGATCACCGTGCGGCGTTTCTCGGTGTCCATGTAGCCTTTGAGGGTCTCCGGATTGGCTTCCTCGTTGACCCTGGAGATGGCGTCGGTGGCGGAGAGTTTGCTCAGGTCCACCGGTTCCGCGTCATGGTCGGGCTCTGGAGGGGCGAGCGGTTCCTGCTTCGGCTTGTCGGCCATGGCCAGGCGGCCATTCTTGAGCGCCGCCTGGATCTGCTTGGTGAGGCGTTCCACCTCGACCACCTGGCCGGGCTTGAGTTTCAGCCCGGCGTCGGGGATCACCAGAACGCCGGGACGGATGTTCTTGGTTCGATTCATCTCACGTCACCTCCTAAGATTACGGAACCAGTTTGACCTTGGCCATGATGTCGGGGCGGGTAATGCCCTGACCGATTTCGGACCACACCAGCCAGCCGGTCTTGAAGCGGGTCTTTTGATCGATGGACTCCGTCTTCAGGTTTTCGCGCACCGGCATCTTTCCGACCTCTTCATCCGGGACGATGATGATCTCGTCCAGCGGCATGGAGGCGGTCAGCAGAATGCCGCCGGTGCCGTAGTTCTTGATGACACCCTTCTGGCGCAGCTCGAGCTTGGTCTGGGGATCGAGGTTCCAGCCGCGCATGTCGTTGAACCGGCGGCCACGCATGACGATGTACTTCACCGACAGCTCCAGGTCCTCGATGATCGAGATGGCCTCGTTCAGCGCCTCTTCGGTGAGCAGGTCGCCGGTGACCTCGATGGTGTTGGCCGCCGGGATGGCCGAGGAGAGCACCGAAATGGTGCGGCGGTCCATCTCCTTGCGGATGGCGTCGGCGGCGCTGGTCTGGATGTCCATCAGCGTGCCGATATTGCCGTTCTTGAGGACGGAAACGTCCACCATCGGGTTGGAGTGGATGCGGTTGGTGGGGAACTCGACCTCGTCCTTGCCCACCTCCTGTTCCTGAGCCTCACCTTCTTTGCTGATCCAGTGGGCCTTGACCGTAGGCTTCTTCTGATAGACCGGGCGTTCGCCCTTGGGCAGCGTGTGCTTGGTGAGCAGCAGCGAGGAGATCTCCTTGCGCTTGATCTCCTGTTCAATGGGCGCGGCGATGGCGGCAGCAAGCGCCTGCATGCCTTCCGGCGACTCGAGAGCCTCGCTCATGAGCCGCGCCATGGTTTCCATGTACTCCTGGGAATGGATCTTCAACTGATTGGTTTTCATGTGCGTTGGCTCCTTGGGTTAGACAAGCAGGCGGAATTTGAGGACGCCGCTCTGTACGGAAATTGCCTGGGCGATAACAAGCTGCCTGTTGGCGATGTTGCCGCCTTCGAGCTTTCCGGTGGCAGAGACCTTGAGGTTGTCTCCGGGGTTGATCGTTCCCTCGAAAACATCCGTTTCGTAGATCCCGCCGCCGCAGTAAATGCCCGGCATTTCACCTTCGGCGTAGTCCTTGATCAGAATGCCGAACGAGCGAAGTTCTGGATCGGTGTTGACGGCGAACAGGTCATCGCCGACCACGCGGACTACCTGGCCGAGCTGGCCGTCGCCCTGGATGTGGCCGTCGCCATAGGCGAGGCCCCGGTGACACGGATTGATGAATGACATGGTGTTTCCTCCTTATGCGTTGATTTGCGAATGTTCGGGAGATTCCTCGCCGACACGGTTGCGGTAAGCGGCCATGAACCCGTCGCGCAGACGGTCCTCGAGCGACACCTTGCGGTCGTCCACATCGAGAGGCCGGACACCGGCGTCGCTGCGTAGCGGCGTCTCCGTCGATGCCTTGGCGGCGGGCTTGCCGCCCTGGTCGCTGTCGGCGGGTTTCTCTTCCTTGTCCTTGTCCGCTTTGGTCGACTTGGGCAGGCGCTCGTAAGCGGCCTCGGTGGCGGCGAAGGCTTCGTCGGACAATTCGGCCAGGCGTTTCAGCTCGGCTTCCCGGTCCTCCTCGGACGCAAAGGAGAGCCCCTGCTTTTCCAGCCGGGTGAGCAGCTTCTTGGCGCGGGAGCGGCAGGCGGCCGCTTTTTGTTCGGCTTCCAGTTCCTGGACGCGTTTCTGCAGCTCGGCGATCTGGGCCTTGAGCTGCCGGTTTTCCTTTTCCAGGTCGGTAACGCGAGCGGGATCGCCTTCCTGCTGGGCCGGTTTCTTCTTGGCCGCGTCAGATTCAGTCTTGGCGGCCGGGTCATCGGTGGGTTTGGTTTTGTCTTCCATCGTGGAATCTCCTTCGGGTTGGGATTGGTCGGGCTGGCTCTGAAGGGACGCCACCTGCAGAATCCTGGCGTTCTCGTCCGCGCCTTTGCGGTCGAGCAGTCCCAGTCCGGTGAAAGTGACGCCGTGCAGAATTTCGAAAACGGGTTGGCCGTTGAAATCACGGCCCTTGAATTTGCGCAGGTGGGTGCAGTAGTCGGCCTTGTTTTGGAAGCGCTTGTGGCAGACCGAGCATTCGCCCTCCTGGTAGTCGCACTCCATGGAGACCTGGGAGATGATCCCGCGCTTCATCAGCTTGTAGGCCAGCCGGGCGGCCGGGGTGTCGTGGACGTACAGCTCGCCGACACATTCCACGCGGCCGCCGTTGTCGTCCTCCAGGTAGTCGGCGGCGACAACACCACCCACGATGTCGTTGAACTCCTGCGAATGCTGCAGATCGATCTTCTTGTTCACGGCCGTCATGTGCCGACCGGACAACTCCTCGGCAGTGAAGTGATCGCCGTTCTTGTTGGTGCCGGTGCGACAGAGCACGAAGCTGAATTGGGGGTCGCCCGCCGAGCCGACATCCATGGCCTCGGTCGCGAGGCGTTCACCATCGCCCAGCCGGATGTCCACGGGGATACTGGTGTGGAAGTTCGCGGCGGCGGCCATCGGAGCGGGTTTCTCCTCCCGCTCGGCGCTGGCCTTGGCCCCGGGAGCGCAGACGAACAGACGCTCCTTGGCGTTGGAAGCCTCGCCGTGCTTGGCGGTGATGGCGTAGTGGTGATCCTTGGATTTCATCCGGCTCTGCTTTCCGAAGGAGCCGATGATCCGCTTCATCTCCTGCTCGTTGGGATAGGCGTGATCGCGGTAGGAGATCAGCCAGTGCGGGATGTGCTTGGCGTTGCCGAGAAAAGTCTGGAAGAACTCGCTGGCGTTGGCCTTGGTGACGGTCTTGTGGTCAGTCTCGTAATACTTGACCTTGGTGTCGGCCTTGATTTCGAGCCCTTCCCAATAGGTCATGAGCCCCTCCACGAAGTGGTAGGCCCGCTCGTAGTTGGTGGTCGAAAACTCGGTGGCGTAGGGCGGATCGAAGTAGGCCAGATCCGCCTTGGCTTTCGGCAGCAGATCATTGATGTCCTGACGGTATGCCTTGTTCTCCTTGTCGTTGTCGAAGACCAGGGCGTTGATGCGCTGCAGGTTCTTGCGCAGGCGATCCTTGAACTCGTCGGGAGTG
The DNA here is from genome assembly GCF_000711295.1 of Desulfohalovibrio reitneri. Taxonomy (NCBI): domain Bacteria; kingdom Pseudomonadati; phylum Thermodesulfobacteriota; class Desulfovibrionia; order Desulfovibrionales; family Desulfovibrionaceae; genus Desulfohalovibrio; species Desulfohalovibrio reitneri. Next base: position 991,658 of record NZ_JOMJ01000003.1, read on the forward strand.
TCCTGGCGGCGGCCATAATCGGTGGACGACGAGAAGTGGCCGAAGCCACCCTTGCCGCTCATGCAGGTTTTGCCGAGGCCGAACAGGGCGATGTCTTTCTTGAAGCCGGAGAGCTTGTCGCAGTTGGCGCGGATGGTGTCGATCAGCGCATGGACGCCCTTGGCGAAGAAGATGCCCTTGAAGTTGTCCTGAACGAAGCAGCCCGCCTTGGCGTTGTCGGCCAGGAGTGCCTCGATCTCTTCCTCGCTCAGGCGAACCGAGTTGTTCTCGATGATCGCCCTGGCGGCATGGTGGCAGTAGCGGAGCCGGTCGTTGGCGATGACCTGGAGGCCCTTGGTCTTGTACATGTAGGCCACGACCGCAGACCCCGAAAAGGCATCCAGCACCGTGCCAGTGCCTTCCGGGGTATGCTTCCAGATCCAGTCGACGAGCTTCTGCTTACTGCCGATGTAGTTGGTGATGTACTTGGGGCGCTTCTCGGGAGGGAGCTCTTCAGGAGCGGACTGTTCGGCGGCCTCGGACCCGAGCGTGTCGGGATCGAGAGTCAGCGCCGCATCGGCCTCCAGTAGAAACGCCAGCCTTTCCAGGTCTGTGGCGAACAGTTCCATCAACGTCTCCGGTCAGTTTGCTGTGCTCTCCGCGACCTGCGGGGAGCGTTCAGCGATTACTTACCGGAAGCGTCGGCGATGTGTCGGAGGGTGACTGCGAATTTCAGCGGGCGGGGTTCAGCCGCGCCAGAACGGCCTTGCCGCAGGCGTCGAGGGAGGGGTATTCGTCGCTCTCGGTGATCTCGGAAAAGACCCCGTCATAAGGTGAGCGGGACAGCCGGTGGTATTCGAGAAAATCCGCCGGAAGCGAGGTGGCACAGGACGATGAGGACGGGTTCGGGCACCTGATGCTGATTTAATTTACTTCATTTGGAATGTGTAACCTTATTCCGTAATTTGGAATAGAGTTCCATTAGACAATCGAAAGGGTCTATTTCTCCTGCCGCAGCACGCTATGCACTACGAGGTGCTTCTGTAGAATCCCTTTGAGCACGCGCCAAAGCCAAAAATCCACGTACATAGTCGATGCTATCGTCTGCCTCACGAATACCGAGGAATAACTGCTTGTCCACACCTGATTTTCCCAGCCGCACCGGGAAGACATCAAACCGGTCTGCGTATTCTTCGACGATCCAGCGTGGCAAAGCTCCAACGCCTCGGCCGCTGGCTATCATTTGCAGCATGATGTCAGTTGTCTCGATCAGTTTGTGTCGTTTCGGGCTGATGCCCGCAGGCGTGAGGAACCGTGTATAAATGTCGAGCCGGTCAATGGTGATCGGATAGGTGATCAGGATTTCTTTGGATAATTGCTCCGGGCTCACATGGCTTGCTTGACGCAATGGATGTTGCGGGCCGACGACCAACACCTGTTCATAATCAAAAACTGACTCAAAAAGTAGACCTTTCTTGTGAAAAGGATCAGGTGTTACCAACAAATCAATATCGTAGCTAAACAGTGCACCGACGCCCCCGAATTGAAATTTTTGCTTAACATCTAAATCGACCGAGGGCCATGCAGCCAGAAAATGCGATGCGATCTTCAGCAGCCACTGATAGCAAGGATGGCATTCCATGCCAATGCGCAACGTACCGCGCTCACCTCGCGCAAACTGCTCAATGCGTTCCTCAGCGTGGACAAATTGTGGCACTAGACGATTGGCCAAACCCAACAGGTATTCCCCTGTCTGGGTTGGGCACAAACTACGTCCCTCACGACGCCATATCGCAGCACCCAACTGATCCTCCAGCTTGCGAATGCTATGGCTGAGTGCGGACTGGGTGAGGTGTAGTTTTTCTGCGGCGGCCGTGAGTGAGCCATTTTGGTCGACGGCACGGATAATTTCCAGGTGGATACGTTCAAGAATGGCCATTGGGGCACCTTTCACTATGAGCAAATTTCATCGTTCTCTGAAAATATATCATTTTACTTCATACATGCAAACTGTATATTTAGCGCATCTGTTCAAAATCAAAAGAAAGGATCTGCAATGGCAAAAACGCATAATCTTGGTTTCCCGCGCATCGGAGCCAAACGCGAGCTGAAATTCGCCCTCGAAGCCTACTGGAAGAGAGAATCATCCCGTGACGAACTAAAAGAGTTGGGGGCCGTTTTACGTAAACGCCACTGGGAGGATCAGGCCGGACTTGATCTTGTGCCCGTCGGCGATTTCTCCTTTTATGATCAAGTGCTGGACATGAGCTTTGCTCTAGGTAACCTGCCTGAGCGCGTCCAGGGCTTTCAAGGTGACCAGCTGGACAATTACTTTCGTGTCGCACGAGGTCGGTCAGCACAATCGACTGAAAATCATGCGCAGTGCTGCGACGGGGTTGCGGCTGGCGAGATGACCAAGTGGTTCGATACCAACTACCATTACATTGTCCCAGAATTCAACGCGAAGACCACGTTCAATCTCGATGCCACGCAGCTGTTGGCGCAACTGGATGAAGCCAAGTCTCAGGGCGTGAAGGCCAAGCCGGTGATTATCGGTCCACTCACCTATCTCGCCATCGGCAAGGCCAAGGACGACTCGAACAAGCTGGCTCTCTTGGAGCGCCTGCTGCCGGTCTATGGCGAACTGCTGGATAACCTGGCTTCTCAGGGCGTGGAATGGGTGCAGATTGATGAACCCGTCCTCGTCACCGAGCTCGATGCCGAATGGCAGCATGCCTTCAACACCGCTTACCACCAGCTCAAGAGCACTAAAGTCAATCTGCTGGTCGCGACCTACTTCGGCCAGTTGCAGGAGAACGCCTATCTCGCGGCCAATCTCCCGGTCGCGGGCCTGCACCTCGACGCGCTCAACGACCGCGACGGTGTACTGCCGCTGCTGAACATATTGCCCTCGCACAAAATTCTGTCGCTTGGGGTGATCAACGGCCGCAACATCTGGAAGACCGACCTTAATGCCGTGCTCGACTGGCTGGAACCGCTGCACGCCCGCCTGGGAGATCGCCTGTGGATTGCTCCGTCGTGTTCGCTGCTTCATGTGCCGGTCGATCTTGACAGCGAACAGCGGCTCGATAACGAGATCAAATCCTGGATGGCCTTCGCCAAACAGAAACTAGGCGAAATAGTTGTGCTCGCCACCGCGCTAAACCGGGGCCGCGCTGCGGTTAAGGTCGAGCTGGACGTTAACCGCAGAGCAATTGAAACCCGCCGCAATTCGCCGCGTGTCACCAATCCGGCGGTTAGGGCCGCTCTGACCGGAATTACTCCAGAATTGGGATGCCGTAAAAACCCCTATGATGTGCGTGCAGCCAAGCAAGCACCGCTTTTGAATCTGCCAAAATTCCCGACGACCACCATCGGCTCCTTCCCACAGACGGCGGAGATCCGTCAGGTACGCAGTCAGTTCAAGTCCGGGAAAATCGATCAGGTCGAGTACAGGCAAGCCATTCAAGGTGAGATCGCCCGCTGTGTGCGTGAACAGGAATCCCTGAACCTGGATGTGTTCGTGCATGGGGAGGCCGAGCGTAACGACATGGTTGAATATTTCGGCGAACAGCTCGAAGGCTATGCCTTCAGCCAGTTCGGGTGGGTGCAGTCTTATGGTTCGCGCTGCGTCAAGCCGCCTATCCTCTTCGGAGACATCCGACGTCCGAAAGTCATGACGGTGGACTGGATCAGCTACGCTCAATCCCTGACCGACAAGCCTGTGAAAGGCATGCTAACCGGTCCAGTGACCATCCTTAACTGGTCCTTCGTCCGAGACGACCAGCCGCGCTCAGTGTCCTGCAAGCAGCTGGCGCTGGCCATCCGCGAGGAGGTGCTGGATCTGGAGAAGGCTGGGGTGCGCGTGATCCAGATCGACGAGGCCGCCCTTCGCGAAGGATTGCCCCTTCGCAAGTCTCAGTGGAAGGAGTACCTTGACTGGGCCGTGGAATCTTTCCGCATCACCGCCAACGGAGTAAGCGACGAAACCCAGATCCATACACATATGTGCTACTCCGAGTTCAATGACATAATTTCGGCCATAGCTGATATGGATGCTGACGTCATCACCATTGAAACTTCGCGTTCCGATATGGAGCTTCTCGATGTTTTCGACGTCTTCAAGTATCCGAACGAGATCGGTCCGGGGGTGTACGATATACACTCGCCCAACATTCCCAGCGAAGAGCACATTGTCGCACTGATGAAAAAAGCCGCCGAACGTATCCCGGTCGAACGGTTGTGGGTCAATCCCGACTGCGGCCTGAAGACCCGGCAGTGGAAAGAGGTGATTCCGGCCCTGACCAATATGGTTGCCGCCGCGAAGAGATTGCGTGCCGAGCTGCACTTATCGAGGAATGACCATGTTTGAACGGATAAAATACAGTATCGACCGGATCGATCCGGAATTGTTCGCCGCGATGGAGCAGGAAAATCAGCGACAGGAGGAGCATATTGAGCTGATCGCTTTCGGAAAACTATGCATCTCCGGCTGTGATGGCTGCCCAAGGTTCGCAGCTCACCAATAAGTACGCCGAAGGCTATCCCGGGAAGCGTTATTACGGTGGATGCGGGAACGTCGATGTTGTGGAGCAGTTAGCCATAGACCGGGTAAAGCAGCTCTTCGGAGCCGAAGCCGCAAATGTGCAGCCCAATTCGGGCTCACAAGCAAACCAGGGTGTCTTCTTCGCCGTGCTTAATCCAGGCGACACCATCATGGGCATGAGCCTCGCCGAAGGCGGCCATCTTACCCATGGCATGAAGCTGAACATGAGTGGGAAGTGGTTCAATGCGGTCAGTTACGGCCTGAACGCCAAGGAGGACATTGACTATGAATCTTTGGACGTCAAGGCCCGCGAAACCAAACCCAAGCTGATTGTTGCAGGGGCATCGGCCTTTTCGTTGCGTATCGACTTCGAGCGCATTGCGCACGTGGCGAGGACAGTTGGTGCCTATTTCATGGTGGATATGGCCCATTACGCGGGGCTGATCGCCGCAGGCGTATATCCGAACCCCGTGCCTTACGCTGACTTTGTGACCACAACGACGCACAAGAGTCTGCGCGGTCCGCGCGGCGGAGTCATTCTCATGCGTTCCGAACACGAGAAGAGCATTAATTCCGCAATATTTCCCGGTATTCAAGGCGGTCCGTTAATGCACGTTATTGCCGGTAAGGCCGTCGCCTTCAAAGAAGCTCTGGCTCCGGAATTCAGAGACTATCAGCAGCAAGTTATGAAAAACGCCGCCGTACTGGCCGATACATTGGGCGATCGTGGCTTGCGCATTGTCTCCGGCCGCACAGAGAGCCACCTCATGCTCGTTGACCTTCGCGGAAAGAGGATCACTGGTAAGGACGCCGAACGCGTGCTTGGCGAGGCCCATATTACTGTGAACAAAAATGCCATCCCCAACGACCCGGAAAGACCCTTTATCACCTCCGGTATTCGTCTCGGCACACCAGCGATAACTACACGAGGATTCAGGGAAGAAGAGGCTCGTCTTGTCGGCCACTGCATTGCGGATGTATTGGATAATCCGAATGATTCCGATTGTATCGCTCAAGTGCGGGAGCGAGTAGCAAAGTTGACGCAGGCGTTTCCCGTATACCGTTGATAGATTTACCTCCATTGTTTTTTTGTCCCGCTCACACCCAGGTGGTTGGGAGATTTCAGCGATTATTTACCTGGTCACCTTAAAGGGTGTCAGAAAGGCGCTTCATATTTTTTCAAGTTTATGTTTTTCAGAACAGGAAGGTTTGTGCATCTACAGAATGGGTGCGCTGGTTGCGGCGGAAATTTACCCGCAGGAAAAGTTATTCCATCAAGGGGTCCACAAACCGGACAGGTTCGCTCGTCGCCCATAGTCATCCATTCAAGCTGTTTGATCCCTACGTGCTGATGAAATTTTAGCCGACCCCTGTTGTGCGCCCGGAGTATCTCAGTCCGGGCGATCATCTCCATGCGATACTGGGCCTTACTGAACACTTTTGCCCCTGCCTGTTTGAACGAATCCTTGTATATCACCACCTTCCCAAGATCCCGGACGATGTCGTCGGTTCCTTTTCCCTCGACGATGGCCTGCATGATGACCCGCTTGATGCCGTCTGCGAGCTCGCGGTGGACGTCTCCGGCAAGGGTAAGGTTGTACTGCGCCATGAAGTCGAGGGCATTGGTGTCGACGATGGTGAACACCTTGGTGGCCAGCTTATCGATGCCTTCGGGCTTGAGGTCGGCGTAGAACGGCAGCGCCGCGTCGGCGAGCTCTCCGATTCCCTGCTGGATGCCGAGTTTGAAGGAGTCCTTGGTCGTCTTGCGAAAAACCAGGGTCTGCTCCCGCTTGAGCCGCTTCATGGTGTCGTCGAGTTCGAGCTGGAGCTTTTCCAGCCCCTTGAGGGCGGCGAGCTTGTTGTCCGGCAGGGAACCGAGGGAGCGGTACTGGAGGATGGCGCGGGCGACCTCGTCTTCGGCCTGTTTCAGCGCCTGGGTAAGCTGGGCCGTGACCTGGTCGTTGTAGCGGTTGCGGGCCGTAAGGCTCTTTAGGGTAGCCGCCTGGATACGCTGCTTGAGGTCCGACGGCATCAGCGGGACTCCCGGCGGTCGATGAAACGACAGGCCGGGGCGTCGAAAGTACGCTCGCTGTTGTGGACCCGGCAGTGGTTGGTGTCAGCAATGAAGTGACTGCACTCGTCGCACACGGCAGCAATGCCGGTGGACTCCAGGTCGCCCGACCAGACCAATGCCGCCTCCGCCGTTGGTTCATCGTCCTCGGCAGGAATCCCGAGCATCTTCCGGGCGCGAGGCACGCTGAGGATGCCGGAGACGACCATATCCACCACCGGCTTCACCTGCTTCTCGTCCATCAGGTCGATCTGCTTGCGTTCGGTCTCCCGGTTGGCGGCCTCGATGTCCGGGTCCAGGTCCATCTTGAGCTGAAGGCTGGAGCGGCTGATGAGCTTGCGGTCGTAGAGTTCGATGAGGAGCTTCTTGAAATCGACCGCGTCGCTGGGGTCGAGGTCGTTGAAGATGAACTGGATGCTCTTGTCGTCATGGCCGTTCAGCTCCATCCAGTCGTCGAAAACCCAGTCGAGGAGCTTGCGTGCGGCCTGTTTGATCTCGCGGATCATGACCATCATCTTCTGCATGCTCACCGAGGCGGTGGCGAAATTCGGGCCGTCGCCGGTCACCAGCGAGCGTGACAGACCCAGGGCCACCACGATGTCTTCCTTCACCTCCTTGACCTTGTCCTCGACGTTGAGGACCTGGCCATCGGTGCCGTGGGTTTCGACATTGACGTAGAACGGGACCACCAGGCCGCTTTTCATGTCCATCTTGTTGACCATGTCGCGGACCTGTTCGAGCATTCGCTGGTCCGGCATCACCATCTTCTGGCCGAACGCGCCGCCCACCTTGAGCAGGCGTAACGGCGTGGCCCAGCGCTTGGCGATGGCCTGTTCGGCCCGGCGGTAGTCGCGCAGCAGTTCGATGGCTTGAAAGGCGGGAAGCACGAGGGAGTTGCCCCGGGGCGAGAAGGCCGGAGCATCCCATTTGAGGTGGACCACCTGTTCGACGGGCAGCGGGATGGATTCCCCGCCGCCGGGGGTGTCCTCGGGAAATTGCCGGGCCTCGATCAGTTCGCCCTGGGCGTATTTGACCTTGACCGAAACCGGGTTGACGCAGACCAGTTCCTCGATGTCCTGGCCGGACTTGGTGAAGCGTTTGAAGCCGATGGCATCACCTTTCACCAGGAGCTGAAGAACCATGTCCTTGATGAATTGCGAGACGTTCAGTCGCCAGGCGGCCTCCAGGGCCTGCTCCTTGAGGGTCTCGTCATCGCTGGTGATCTTGATCTCGTCGCCCACGGCGAAGGTGCGCCAGGAGTTGACGCAGTTCTTCACCAGCGGCTCCTCGACGTAGTATTCCCAGGCCTTGCGGGCGCGTTCTTCCCAGGTGGCCGGAATCGCTTCGGCGGCGTTCACCTTGGCGAAGGCGGCCGAGTCGAGCGCGGCCGCTGCGGCCAGCGGCGCGATGATAAAGCCGGTGGTGTCCAGGCTTTCGGGTTGTTCGTCCTGATGAGCGGTGCTTTCCACGTGATCCTCTCGGTAGTTTCGGCCATGACAGCCGCACATCCGGCCCGTGTGGGCCGAACCCGGCTCGATGCCGATTACTTACCGGAGCGGGGTGGAAAGCGTCGGAGGATGCCTCCAGACAAAGTGTTGCCACTTCCGAAAAACTGGTAACGGTTTGTCTGGCTCAAATGAAGACCGGATTGGTGAGCACGGGCTTAAGCGAGACCACCTCTTCGCCGACCGGGTCGAGGTTGCCTTCCTCCCGGATCAGCATGGCGCAGCGCACTGCGTCGATGATGTGGTCGTTGCCCTTGGAATAGATGATCTTGCCGTCCCGCAGGGTGTAGGTGTGGGTGGTGAACTGGTCTTCCACCTCCAAGTCGTCCGAGGGGAAAATGAGCTGCTTGCGCTGCAGTGCCCCGTTGATGAGGCTGGTCATCAGCTCCTTGGTCCGCTTCTTGACTTCCTTGCCGTCGCGGACCGCCAGCCGGGTCATGCCGCCGAAGTCGTATCCCTTGAGCCTGCCTTCCAGCTCCAGCCCCTTGTACTTGTCCAGGGTGAGCAGCTCCTGAACCACGGCCAGGCCGTTGCCGCCGTTGTCCACGCCGATGCCCGCCGGGGTGTAGTAACGCTCCAGCAGCGCGATGATCTGGGCGATGTGCGGATAGGAAACGTGTTCAAGATGCACGCGCAGAATCATCTTCAGCAACGTCCGCTCGCCGATCTCCATCTCCTGGAATACGACAATCTCGGTGGGGTCGTTGGTGTAGCCCAGGTCGCCGCCGACCCAGAACTGACCGCTGCGGGGCGTGAGGTTGAGCAGCATCTCAAGACGGTCATGGGCCGCTTCCTCGGTGTCGCAATCGCGCAGCTCGGAATCGGTAATGACGATCTTCTGGTACTCCAGCAGATCCTGCCGACAGAGGTTGAACTGCTCGACATTGAAGGCCCCATAGGAGGGCTTGCCGTGTTCACCGGCCACCTCGTGCTGCCAACCGGAACTGTCGCGGCCGCCGTAGAACTCCAGCAGTTCGGCCTCGCGATCCTCGGTCCACAAAGGGTTTAGCCAGGACGGCCAGCGGAACACATGGAACTGCTCCGATGAAGTGAGCCGGTAATAGGTGGTGTCGCGCAGGCCGTTGGGCGTGGAGTAGATGCGTAGCATCCCCCCGGCCTTGAGGCACTGGCGCAGCGCCTTCCAGGCCCGTTCGGTCAGCCAGGCTCCTTCATCGACCCAGACGCGGCCGACATGCAGGGACCGGAAGGCGTCGCCATAGGCCCCGGCGGGGCGGAAATAGAGCACCGAACCGTTGGTGAACTCCAGCCGGAAATAGGGTTTGCGGTGGATCTTGGGCTTGCCGTACTTGGTCAGAGCGATGCTGTTCATCAGATCCGGGTTGCTGTCGAGCTGGAACTCGATCTCCTCGATGATGGTGTCGAGGTGCCCCTGGTGCGGAGCCGCGATGAGGCCCTGGCCGCCCCGGGTGGTGAAGGCGTAATGGAGCGCGTCGGTCGAGAGCACGATGGACTTACCCACGTCCCGGCCGTCGAGGTGGATGATGTTCTTGGCCGGGCAGCGCAGGTCCTCCTCCTGGTGCGGCCAGTAGTCGCGGACTGAGCCATCCCGGTTGTAGAGGTAGGCTTGTCCCCACAACACGGGATCGCTCAGGGTCGCCGCAAGTTTGCGCTCCTTGTCGGTTACCGCCATCAGTGCATTCCCGCCCTCAAGGCGCTGCCGAGGATGGTGCCCACCAGTTCCGTCAGGATCTGCTGCACGGCCAGGGTGTTCTTCCGGTCGTGGACAGCCTCCTGAATGTCGATGATGGCCTGGTCCAACTCCGCCCAGGCCCGGTACTGCTGCTGGGCCGCTTCCAGACGACCGAGGGCGTTCTCGATCCGTCCCGCCGCCAGCTCGGTGCCGATTTCAACCAGGGCCTCACCGGCCTGGCGAACGGCATCGCTGTTTCCCTGAAGGATCTCTTTCATTGGCCTGCCTCCTGGTTCGCGCCGTTGGCCCACTGGTCAAGGGCGTCCACGGCGGTCTGCAGACGCAGACCGACTCCGGTCAGGCGCTCGGCGTCCGGGTGGCCGACCTCGCGCAGCGCCTTGTTGGCCTCGGCCACGTACTCGGGCGTGTGGCGGTTGACGGTGGCCACCGCCGACTGGATCTGGGCCGGAGGCCGGTAGGTGGCGCAGCCGGTCATGATCCCGGCCAGGACCAGCGGGATGGTCCATTCGAGGGTCTTCTTCAACATGTTGATCTCCTTTGGGTTATGGGTTTGGGGAACATGCAGAAAGATCTCTGCAAACACTTGATTTCCAACGAAATAGAAGCGTCATTGGATGTGACGCGGGATGGTCCCGCATCCACGAAAACCGGAACCGGAGGCAGGCCATGACCTACGACAGAAACCGCCAGCAGGCACTCAAGGCGTACCGAGAAAAGCAGGAGAACATCGCCCGGCTGATAGAGGGCATTCGCGGCAAGCTCGAAGCGGACGCGAAGCAGCCGGACATCACCTGGGCGAGCGTCGGCTCCCTCGGCCACGTCGAGGAACTGCTGCGGGAGCTGGACGAGTTCCTGTCCTGAACACACCGGGCCACCGACAAAGGAGACATCGACATGACCGAATGCACCGTGCATCAAGCCGCCGAGGCTTTCATCGGCTACCTGCGGGAATCCGGAAAGAAAGAGCGGACCCTCTACACCTACCGGAAGGATCTCGACGTGGTTGAGTCCTTCTTCGGCGCGGATCGCCAGCTCGCCGAGATCCGGCTCCCCCAGGTCGGCAAGTTCTACAAGTCCGACCTGCTGCTCAAACTCCCCGATGGCAAGGAGCGAGCCGAACGCACCGTCGCCAAGACCGTCCGGGTGTTCCGCATGATGATGGTCTGGGCCAGGGAGTCGGGGCGCATCGAGGAGCTGCCGCTGCCCAAGAGCACACCCATGGGCCACAGCCGGGTGAAGGAGTCCAGCGATGAGCAACCGAACGGCTGACCTCGACCTGACGGGCGCGATAGAGGCGTTCTGTGCCCGCCTGTCGGCCGAAGGACGCTCCCCGGCGACCATAGCCGCATACCGCCGGGACCTCGCCCTGGTGGCCCGCGTGGCCGGGGAGCTGGCCCCGGGTATCGTCTGCCGGGCGGTCACGGCCGGGCTCCTCGACCAGGTGTTTTCCGCCGGGGCGGTCACCGAGAGCGGGCGCGGCCCACGCTCGGCGGCCTCGCTCCATCGGATGAAGGCGGCGGTGCGGGCCTTTTTCGCCTGGGCCGTCGAGGCAGGCGTGGTCGATGACAATCCGGCCCGGTCCATCCGCATGCATCGGCTGCCGAGAAAACTGCCGGTGTTCCTGACCGCTGCCGAAAAAAAACGTCTGCTCAAGGAACTCAAGGGACGGACCGACTTCTCCGCGCTGCGCGACCGCGCCATGATCGAGGTGCTGCTGGGCACCGGGATCAGGCTTGGCGAGCTGGCCGCGCTCGACATGGATGACATCGACCTCGACGCCAAACATTTGCGGGTGCGGGCCAAGGGGAATGTGCCGCAGGTCAAGTTCATCAAGACCGACCTCCGCACATTGCTGCGCCGTTACCTGGCCGAGCGCCGTCGACATGGCCGCCCGGAAATGGAAGCCTTGTTCCTGTCGAACCGGGACGGCAGACTCTGCCAGCGGCAGATTGCCAACCGGCTCGCCCACTGGCTGCGGAAGGCCGGGATCGAAAAGGAACTGACGCCGCATGGGCTGCGGCACACCTTCGCCACCCACCTCTACGGCGCGACCAACGACCTGCTCGTGGTGCAGCGGGCCTTGGGGCACCGTGACGTGTCCACCACCCAGATCTACACCCACCTCGTGGACGGCCAGCTCGAGGAAGCCCTCGAACGCCTCTGATCCTTCCTGACCCGACGATGGGAGCGGCCTCGGCTGCTCCTGTTTTCGTTGGGCGAGACAGTGTCGAAGACAGTGAATGACAGTGCCCGCAGAAGAACACATCCGCCGATGATGAATGATCATGACGATAGGTCTCAGCCTCCCGGGCGGAGCGGGAAATATCGATTGACCGGAATTTCTCCTTCTCTGTCTGTCCGCCGCACATGGCTATAACTGCTTGGCTTATGCGCTCCGGGCGCGGAACACACATGGCAATATCTGCTTGGCTTATGCGATGGCCGCTGGCGAAGGAATGGCTGTTTGCCGGGCTTGGCCGGTTCTGCCTGGGGCTCGACATGCCCATATTTACTTGGGTTGTGTGAGAGGGCTCCGGCGTGAACATGCCAATATCTACTTGGGTTATGCGGCTCGGCTTATGCGCACACATGCCAAGCGGATATCGAGAGCTGCAGGAAGAAATCGAGGAGAGGAAATGATGATCGGCAGCCGGAGAATGCCCATTCCGAAAGTGCAAGGAACACGTCTTATCCGCAATTCCGGGTGAAGCTGTCTGTAGCAAGTCGCCGTGTGCCGGGGTCATCGGAAAAGCCCTCCATGGTGTTATCCGCAATTCTTTCCGCGTTTCTTGCGGCCGGAGGGTTTCGTGCCCGAGGCGTTGGCGGCCTCGGCCACCTTCTCGAGAAGCGCCGCCGCCCATTCCGCCGGAGAGGTCTGCGGGCCTTTCGGCTCCTCACCCTCGCGGGCGATCTTGGTGGTCTTGAGATCCTTCATGTGGCAGCGGATCATCCGGTCGAGCTTCTCGGCGGCGTCGGTGTTCCCCTCGATCTGGGCGCGGACCAGCTTCACCGAGTAGACGCCCACCAGCTCCACCTGCAGGAAGTCGCTGGACTTGTTGAACTCGAAGTCCTGGTTGAGGCGCTCGATGATCGCGTCGAACATGGCCTTCTCTTCCGGTGTCAGGCAGCGGTCGGCGAAGATGCCGTGACGCAGCCGGTTCTGGTTGCCCTCGGGCGCACCAGGCCCGCGCCGGGGCGGTTCGGTCTTGCCCTCGTTGCGGTGCCAGCGGTCCAGCGTTTCTTTGTCCGGTTTGTTCAGTGCCACGTGGAAATCCTGCCGAATATTGTTTTCCCAAGCCGGGATGCGGGGCGGGAGGCCGATTTAGCCTCCAAACGCGCTCCCGCCGGTTCAGGGGTTACTTACCGGAAACGACGGCCAACTGTCGGTCCCGATCCTGTTTTCGTTCAGCGGCGATGATCTGATTGACCCGGCGGGTGGTCACTCCGGCGAGGTTGGAGATCTCCTGGCTGCTGATCCCCTGCAGATGAAGGGCAAGCACCAGGTCGCGGCGCTCTTGGTAAAACCGGCTCGGTGCCGGAACCCAGAGAATTCCGGTGTAGTGCTTCTGGATCTGCTCGAAGAGTTCCTCGGGTAGGACATCCTTGGCGTTGGCGTAGCGTTTCTTTTTCTTCACGGTTCAATCCTCCACTTTCTTCATCCACGGCTGCGGCACGTCCGGGTAGTAGAACCGCAGCGTGCTGGGACGCCCGGACTTCGGCCCATGGATAATTTCGATAGAACGCTCGGTGACCTCGCCAATCTCCTGATCGCCATCGACGAAACAGACCAGGCCGTAGTCCTCGCCGCAGGGAAACCGGAATCGGCCCTGGTTTTGATAGAGGCGTGCCTCGGACCAGCCCTTGGCCATGGCCTCCTCACGGATGGCGTCGACCTTGGCGACAGCCTGGGAAGTCACCGGCTGCTTACATTTCCAAGCTTGGTTCCCGGGATAAATCCAGTCCTTTCTGGGAGCTTCGACGGGTTTCTCCTGGGGCTCGGGACGAAGCGCGGGTGGCCGATAGTTCTTTGAGGAAAAGGACTGCAGGACCTTCTGCAGGCTTTCCTTGCCGAACTCCCGGATGACCAGCTCCTGCAGGGCGTTGAATCGCTGCCGCAGCGTATTCCAGGCATCCTCGGGGAGCTTTCCGGCCTTGTGCGCGGCTTGGGCCGTGAGCATGAGGGAACGTAGCCAGGCAAAGTATTCAGGCGACAGACGGCGACACAGCGTGCCGTCGATCTCCCGGTCTTCAGGCCAGTCGCGGGCGTCCTCGATCTCGTGGACGTCGAGCCCGGTGGAGACATAGATGGCAAGCTGCGGTGGTTGCGGTGGTAATGATGGGGTTTCACATCCTGCCGAGGCTTCCTGCCCTCCGGTGGTGTGCTTGATCATGGTTTTTAGAAGGCTCATGGCTTCGGGCTCCAGAAATACGGGTTAATCGCTTTTCCCGTTACTTACCGGAGCCCAAAGCCAGATGACGGCGGACCGCTGCCTTCGCTTGTAATCGTTTTTTGAGCGAGAGGCCGTTTTGTAACTGTTTTTTGAGGTCTCTAAACGTTTTTCGAGAAACCGGCAGGTTCTGCGGTGGATATGTGCGGTGGCTGCGGTGGTCGTGCGGTGGAAGATTTTCTCGTCCCACCGCAGAGGGTGGTGCGTTGTTTGTTTATTGTTTTTCGATAGTTATGAAGAAAGAGAAGAGAGAGTGCGGTGGTTGCGGTGGTATTTGGGGAATGTCTCTCACGCTTGGCTGGAATTTCCCTGGCGAGGAATGCCGGATCGGTGGGTCGAAAAAATATTTCAGCCCATAGGGGGTGAGACCTCTGGATTTGCCACCGCATCCACCGCAAAGGCCATGAACGCCTTGTCTGGCAAGGGTTTGGCGTGCGGTGGTCATCGACCGCAAGAGACAGCGGTGTTCACCGCACCACCGCAAAAGAAAAGGACGCCCGAGAGCGTCCTGGATGATTTTTCAAGCCACCACGATGGCGACTCGGAGCGTTTCAGATTGACAGTTGACCCGTTTTCGGACTATATTTGGTCATGCAAAGGAGGATGGATATGAAGCTATCGAGCCAAATCAAACCGATCAGTTACCTGAAAGCCCATGCCGCAGAAATCGTGCGCAACATGTCCGGGCAAGGTGAACCCCTGGTTATCACCCAGAATGGCGAAGCCAAGGTCGTGATGCAGGACATCGAAAGCTATGAGCAAACCCAGGAGACCATGGCCCTTCTGAAGATCCTCGCGCTCGGCTCGCGTCAGATCGAGGAAGGCAAAGTCCAGCCCGCCGGTGATGTCATCCAGCGGCTTCGCGACCGGAGCAAGAGTCGCTGATGACCTTCCAGATATTTCTGACCGACGATGCGTCACGGGATTTGGAGGAGTTGTACGACTACATTGCATCCCACGACGCGCCGGGAAAAGCGGATTACGTTCTCGATCAAATAGAGAAGGCCTTTTCGAGCCTCTCCGAGATCCCGGAGCGAGGAGCCTATCCAAAAGAACTGCTGGCCATCGGGCTTCGCGAGTACCGTGAGATTTTTTTCAAACCCTACCGTATCATCTATCGAGTCATGGCCGAAAATGTTTATGTCATGGTGATTGCCGACGGCCGCCGCGATATGCAGACCTTGCTGCAACGTCGTCTATTACAGGCATAACTCTCCAGTTCTCCTTCATTTCCCCCCGTTCGCGCTAATCCAATACTCGAAGTTCTTGGTGTGGGCGTTGCGCTGCCGGACGATGTCAAACCCGGCGTCCCGTATGACGTCCAGGTCGTTGCTGATGCGCCGACCGAGTTGGGCGGGCTTCTTGTATTCGAACTCGAGGTTGAATTCCCTGCCGACCCTGCGTAGCGCCGCGAGCAGCCGTCCCGCCGATACCGGTTCCATGGTGTTCTCGTTCTCGAACCTCACCTGGTAGCGTTCAATGAACCCGACGACGTGGTTTGCCCGGTCGTCCTCGCCGTAACGGGCCTTCTCGTCCAGATCCACCGCGTTCCGATAAGCGTGAAAGAGTGACGCCAGCGCCGTTGCGATGGGGTTCGACTCCCGCGCCATCTCCTGGCTGGTGTCGTTGATGGAATGGATTTGCTCGATGAACAGCGGGCTCAGATCCTCGAGTCCGGTGGTCACCTCGTGTTCCTCGGACCCGGCCAGCATCATCAGATACATCAGGCTCAGATAGTCGTTGCAGCGGCGCTTGCCATGAGTCGGCATGGTTCGGTGCAGCAGGCGCATGACCTGTTTCTGGGCTCCGTCCCGGATCATCGCCAGCACATGGCTGGTCCGTTTCATGATGGCCGAAATGATCAGATCCCGATTCTGCTGGATGGCGGAGATGACCTCCGATTCCAGAAAGCAGTCGCTGGCCTGGTTGGCGAGGTCGAAGTTGATGACGAAGGACCTCGACAGGATCTCCGAAAGCTCCCCGCACAGCGGCTCGATGCCGGTGGTGTTCAGCAGGCATTTGGTCCGCTCGGTGATGGTCTCGCTGTCGGTGCCGCTCTTGCGTTTCTCCTTGGCGATGCCGGTGATGCTGGTCAGCATGAAGGTGGTCAGATCCTCGGTCATCTGCTTGACCTCGATGTTGTCGAGGACGATGAGTGGGTTCTGCGAGCCATCGGTGTAGTTCGCCGCGTCGGTGGCCTTCTTGTGCTGGGGCTCGCCGAAAAGCAGCGTCGACGTAATCTTGCTGGCGGTGGTCTTGCCCGATCCGGCCGAGCCCTCAAAACGGGTCATGGGCCGCGTCCCGGCGAAGTCGATCAACAGGAAACAGGAGAGCCAGGAAAGGATGAGAAAGCGATCCCCCTGTGGACAGGTCATGTTGCCCACCAGCAGATCGACCAGGAGCCTGTCCGCCTCTTCGAGATCAGCGTCGGGCAGGAATTTCAGCGGCTTCATCTTCCGCGAGCCGTCCAGGATGATGCCGTCCTCGTTGCCGCCGTTCTTCATGATCTGAATCTCGTCCGGGGTGATCTTGGCGATCTCGTGCTCCGGATTGTTCAGGTTGAAATAGACGGTGTAGGAAGCCACATCGGTGTGCAGCCAGGAAAAATGGTCGCGCACCTGGCCACGGATCATCGCCAGGCTGGGCAGTACCTCAAAAAATGTCCTTCCGCCGTTGGAGGTCGGCACCATGCCCGTGTGCTTGTAGAGCATGGCCGCATAATGGCGCTTGCGACCCCGATCCGGCGAATCCATCCAGTAGATGGCGTTGTCGAAATACATGAACGGCTCGCCCTGCAGGGTGTGAAAGAACTGGGCACCGTTGGCGGTGAACCAGTCGTAGGCGGCCTCGGCGGCCAGGGTGTAATCGGGAGCGCCGTTCTCCAGTTCCGTGTCGATCAGCACCTCGTCGACCCGGGCGCGGCATGATCCGGGCATCGCGCCGGACATCCGCTTGGCCTTCTTCTTTTCGTTACGGAACTCGACCTTGCGGTCCTTCTGGATGGCGCGGACCTGCTCTTTCAGGGTGGCCATGGAGACGCCACCGCCGATGCTCTCCTGCACCAGCTTCAGCAGGCGGGCCTGTTCCAGCGGCGACTGCTCGGAAATCTCCCCCAGAATCGGTTCGAGCAGGCGGTTGCGTTCCTCCTCTTCAGCGCCCTCGGGCAGCGAGCGCACGCCGAACTCGATGGGCGTGCTGGCTTCGGCGAGCAGACGTTCGAAATCCTCCCGGGTATGCCCGGCGGCAATGTAATCGTTGACGTCGATCTTGGCGGTGGCGAGAAGCGCCTCGGCCGCCTGAATTTCCTCGGCGGGCCGTCCTGTCAGCAGCTTGGCCAGCTCCTTCGGCCCCACGCTCGCCGTCAGGCTGAACCGTTCGGTCAGCTCCTGCCGGGCCGAGATCTGTGTCTCCGACAAGGGCAGCGTTACCAGACGGGTGTCGATCTTGTGTTCGGCCAGGGTGCGGGCGGTTTGCAGCGCCCCTTTGAGACCGGCCTGGGAGAGTTCGTTGTCCTGGCAGATGTATACGGTTTCGACCCCGCGCAACTTGGGGATCAGGCGCTCCCAATCTGCGGCCCGGATGCGGACGGTGACCGGCGATACGGTGGGCAGGCCCAGTTGCATCAGCGCCAGGCAATCGGTCACCCCCTCGGTGATGATCACCTTGCCGGGCCTGGCCAGCAGGCAGTCCTCGTTGAACAGCAGCGCGTTGTTGATGAAGTCGGTGACGTAGGGCCGCTGGTGCTCGTCGTGAACGGGCAGCTTCTTGTATTTCCCTTGCTCCCAGCCCACGTCCGGGGTCCACGGCGTCTTGCGGCCGATCATGAACACCACCCGGCCACGGCTCCAGTAGGGAAAGACGATGCGGCGCTCGAAAAATGGCGTCAGGCCGTCCTGGCTGGTGGGGCGGAAAGCGCCGGTGGCGGCGAGCTCCCGCTTGGAGAAACCGTCTTCACCCCCGGTCAGTTGGGCGACCGCGCCGGAGGCGTTGTCCGCGTAGCCGATCAGGAGATCGTCGATGGTTTCATCGCTCAGGGCGTATTTGGATTTCAGCCAGTCGAGGACCTCCGGCGACTCCTTGAGTCTGGCGTGGTAAAGCCTGGCCAGCGCGGTCAGCGCGTCCTTGACCCGCAGTTCGAAGGCGCGGTCGGCCTCTGTCTGGGCCAGACGCTCCTGGCTGAGGCCATAGCGCGACAGCGGCGGCAAGCCCGCCTTCTTGGCGAGATAGTCCCTGGCCTGGCGGTGGCTGTCCGGCATCGGACCGAATTGCCCAGCGGTGACCGAGCCCGTCTGAATGAACTCAACGAGCTGCAGCACATCGCCGCCGATCCCGCAGCCGAAGCAGTACCAGCCTTGTTTGTCGAGCATCACGTGCAGCGACAGGCGCGACTGGCTCTGATGGTTGGGGCAGTCGCACATCAAGCGCTGGCCCGTCTCCTGGGTGATCCGTCCCGGCAGGAGTTCCCGGGCCACCTCACCGATGTCCATCTCGGTGACGAGCCGGTAATACTCCCTGACGTTATCCGTTCCGCCCATGCTCATTCGGCCTCCGCGACACGGGCGAAATCGGCATCCGCGTGCTGGGCGGCGTCCAGAAACAGGGGCAGGAAGGTCCGGCGGTCATCCACCTGGCATCGCTTGGCGCAGTTCTGGATGCCCCAATGGTCGCCCAGGACAATGGCGGTGCGCCGGGCGCGGGTCACCCCGGTGTAGAGCAGATTGCGGTGGTGCATGAAGGAATGCGCCTTGTGAACCACCACCACGGCACAGGGGAACTCGGAACCCTGGGTTTTGTGAATGGTGAGCGCGTAGGCGAGCTGCAGATCCTGCAGGTCGGGCGAACCCTTCTCCAGCTCCACCGGCATGCCGTCGAAGTCGATGACCAGAGTGCCGTTCGCGAGGACATCGACCACATAGCCGATGGCACCGTTCATCACGTTCAGGTCGTAGTTGTTCCGGGTCTGGATCACCTTGTCGTGCTTGAGAAACGGAGCGCGGCGGCCCATGGCGACCGGCGGCACCTCGGTGTTCCAGAGCTTGCGCTGGATGAGCCGCTGCAGTTCCTCGTTCAGTTCCTTGGTGCCGAGCGGACCCTTGTGGGTCGGCGTCAGCACCTGCACGTCCTTGATGATGTCGAAACCCAGGGCATCGAGCCGCTCCTGAAACAGCTCCAGCAGGAACGAGCGTGCAGCCATCGGATCGGTAAACTGATCCACCAGATACCAATCCCGGCATCCGCCCACCGACGCCTCGCTGGTCTTGCGCACCTCGCCCTTGAGAACGGCGGTGCAGTTCTCCTTGAGGACGCCAGCCTGACGCACGACCTTGTCGAGGATGACCGTGGGGATGGCGCGTGTTTGGATCAGATCACGCAAGATGTTTCCTGGCCCCACCGGCGGAAGTTGGTTGTGGTCACCGACCAGCAGCACCGTGGTCCGCGACAGGTCAACCGCCTCGAACAGGTGCCAGGCCAACGGCACGTCCACCATCGAAAACTCGTCGACCACCAGGACGTCGGCATCGATGGGATTCTCCTTGCTGCGCGAGAAACCCTTGCCGTCATAGCCGAGCAGACGGTGGATAGTGGTGCCGCTGCGACCGCTGACTTCTTCCAGGCGCTTTGCTGCCTTGCCGGTAGGCGCGGCGAGCACGACCTCCAGATCGCTCTCCTCGCATATCGTGTTGATGACCGAAATGGTGTAGCTCTTGCCCGAACCGGCTCCACCCGAAATCAGGCTGATGCTGTGCTGGAGGGCCGAGCGCACCGCGTCGAGCTGCTTCTCGTTCAGCGTCGACGCGCAGCGCCGAATCAGGGCGTCGAGTTTCTTGACGGACTGGAAATGAGGATTGGGTGTTTCGGCCTGGCCGAACAGCGATGCCAGCTCCCGCTCCATGCGAACGATCTCCGGCAAGGCGACCACGAAACGTCCGCCGTGGGAATCGCAGGCAAGCGCCTGTTCTTCGATGAGCGCGTCGAGGGCGCTCTCGATACGAACCCGGCTGTCCAGGGCATCCATGACCAGCAGCAGATTGGCCTGATCCACCAGATCCTCGTATTCGATCCAGCAGTGGCCATTGTCCAGGGCTTCACGGACGCAGAAATTTAACCCGGCCCGGATACGAGGGGTGTGGTCCTTGGGGGTGCCCAGCTTGCGGGCGATTTTGTCGACCTTCTTGAAGCCGAATCCCCGGATCTCCCGAATGAGGATGTACGGGTCTTCCTTCAGGATATCGAGGCAGTTGCCGCCGAGTCTTTCGACCAGGGTGGTGACCTGATGATGGGTCAGACCGAATGCCGACAGCCAGGCCATGACGGTGTTGACGCTGCGGTTCTTCAACCATTCGTCACGCAGCCTCCGGGCCGCGTCCAGAGGCAGTCGAGCCTTGAGCGCGATGCGTTCGGGGTCATTCAGAAGGGTTTCTTCAAAGGCGTCGCCGAAACTCTCGACGATCAATCTGGCCTTGGCCGGACCAATGCCCTTGATCTCCGGATGGTTGGCCAGATAGTGGATCAGCCCCTCCGGGTCGAGTTCGAGGTCGTGCTCCATCCCGTCGACCTTGAACTGACGGCCGTATTTGGGATGGGTGGACCACGACCCGAGCAGGACCACAGGCTGATTTTCCCGGGCGAACAAATTGCCCGCGAATTGGACTTCCTCACCGGTCGGGGTGAGCAGTCGGCCTGCGGAGAACTTGGGTCCGGCATAGTAAACGCGCTCTATTCTTCCCCGGAGCCGCGCCGGGTTACTCTCATTTCTTTTTGGCATCTCGCGATCCTCCGGTGAAAACGTGTCAGGTACTCCTCGACAAAACGGCAGGCGGCCTGCCGGTCCGAGCAGAAGTAGACGGGGACACCGAAGTCGACGACGATGGAGGCGACCGTTCCAATCAGCGCGTGCGGGTGGGCATCGCTGCGGTAGCGGCCATCGACCAGATCGCGAAAGTTGCACTCGACAACCACGCAGGCGGAATCGTAGGCGGAGAGCTTTTCCAGTTCGCGATGGAACCGTTTTCGCCCCCGGATGACGGTGGAGACGAAATCCGTCAGGGATTTGCGCTCCACCGCCACCCGTTCCTCGAGGCCGACCAGCGAGTAATCACCGGCGGGCAGCGCCTTGCGAACTGCCGAAACCTTGTCGCTATCGAAGCTGTAGGGCTCCTGTTCGCGGGTGTCGACGACAACGGTGATCCGGTCCATCATCAGAACGGGATCATGTCGTCCATCGCCGCGCCGGGAGCCCCGGCATCGTCGGCCATGACAATGCGACGGTTGAAGTAGATGTTCTCGTTTTCACCGCGAGTGCGTTTGGTCACCTCCAGCTTGATGTTGAGAAGCTGCTCGAGGTGGCCCGGCAGGTCGGAGAGTTTCTGAAGCTGCAGCCCGCAGGTGTAGAGGTCCTGCTTGAGCCACTTGATGTTCTCGTTGCTGGCCATGACGTTGTTGCGCCAGAGCAGACGCCCCTTGTGGGTCGGCGCGAGGATGCGCAGGGTCCACTTGAGCATGGGATTGCCCGAGGTCTGGGCGCGGGTCAGTTCGACCCGGTCGACGTTAACCTGGTATTTGCCGTCGGGGACGGCCTCGAACTCACGCTCCTCGACTTCGGCGGTTTCGAAGGCGTCATCAAACTGCGCCAGGTCGAGGTTGCTGTTGGATTGGTTTTCGTAGTGTTCCATGGTCGGATCTCCTTACTGTTGGGGTTTCGCCGCCGCACTCGCGGTCGGCTCCGGCTTCGTCCGGGCGGCACTCGCCGCAGCTCCGGCTGCCGTGTTGTTGAACGCTTTCATGAAGCTCGGAAAATCGAGGGGGATGACTTCGGGGAGTCGGCCGGTGCGGTCACCGGCGTCGTAGTTGGGACTGGGCTTGGTGCGCATCACGCGCTGCCAGACCGGCTTGCCGTCCTCGCCGGTTTTCATGTCCAGGTCGCAGAACAAGATCAGGTCCACCAGGCCGGTGACCAGTTTCCGCGCCTTCTCCGGCAAGGTCGGCACGATGCGGGTGTGTTTGCCGGTCCGGGTCTCGATGTCCCGCTCCTGGGAGTGAGAGATCAGGATCAGCCCATAGGGCAGAAAGGCGAGCTTGTTGATGACGCGCTGGAACTCGTTGTTGATCAGCGCGTAGCCCTTGCCGTAGCCCAGGTCGGATTCGTGCTCGATCTTGAATTTCTTGCAGACGTAGTCCGAGCACATCTTGTAGGCGTTATCCACCGTGTCGACGACGATGGTCTTGAACTCGTGCTTGCCCTCGGCGATTTCTGCGCAGGCCTGCAGAAGATCGTCCCAGCAGGTGATCGGGGTCTGGAACACCTCCAGGGCGTTCAGGCCCGGCTCGGTCGCCAGGAACAGTGCGTCATCGGCCTTGGAGCACCAGGTGCTCTTGCCGATCTTGCTCGGGCCGTACACCAGGGCGGTGAGGTCCGAGAGCGTGTGTTTGGGTTTGCTTTTGGTCTTGGGAAGCATGGCTTCGTCTCCTTATGGTTGGGATTTCAAAACACCGGAGCGGCGTCTTCACCGGCTCCGTCCCGCAGCTCTTCGTGCGGGGCGATCCGTTGGAAATGGTTTTCGATGACGTTGGGGTTGCCGCCCGAGCGGCAGAGCTGGAAGTAGGCGCAGGGCCGTCCGTACTGGAAGCAGTAGCTGGTGTTGCGGTAGAAGGTGTCGCGCCGACGGGCGTCGAGCATGGCCTTGGAGAGTTCCCACAGCTCGGCCCGCAGTTCCTCGAACTGGTCGCGGGAGATGTAGAGCACCTCGCGGTGGAACATGCCCGGCTCGAGGTACTTCTCCTGAAGCCGCTGCTGAAAGGTTTCGTCGTCCTCGGGCAGCTTGCGCTTGGCGCTGCTCTTGCCGGTTTTCGACTTGGCGATCAGCTCCGCCCGGCGGGCCTCGAATTCGGCTTCGGTCTCACCCTTGCCCTGGCGCAACTTGGCCTTGACCAGGACGTTATAGATGATGCCGCTGACCGTGATGCCGAGGGTCTGCTCCAGGTACCAGGCGTAGAGGATGATCTGGAAATCGGTCCACAGCCGCTCCAGGTAGCTGGCGTCGATCTGCGAGGCGGTTTTGTGTTCCAGCAGGAAATACTGGCCATCCTGACGGACGATGCCGTCCACCTTCCCGGCGAGAATAAAACTGCGCGAGGTCGCCCCGGTCGCCGGGTTGACGATGGGACCTTCGAAGGTCTTTTCGAGCGCGACGACATCGAACGCTTCGGCCGGGTAGTGTTCCGCGTAGGCGCTCATCATGGCTCGGGCGAGATGCCAGTCGGCCTGTTGATAATCGTCCTGCGCCCGGTTCGGATAGGTCCGGTCGATGTGGTCGAGGACCTTGGCCAGATCTCGCTCGCCGTGCCAGCACTCCAGGCAGTCGTGAATGACCGAGCCGAAGGCCAGATTGGGGTCGCGCTCGAGCGGCACCAGCTCGTCGATGTAGCGCCACTTGCAGGCCATGCGGCAGTTGCGGAACAGCCGCCACATGGAATAGGTGGTGGTCATCAGCTCGCTCATACCGCCACCCCCGCTGTAGCAGCGGCGGGCGCTGCGCGATGCTTGGAGGCACAGGCGCAACCCGACGGCTGGGATCGTTCGATCAGGACCGAGCGTTCGCCGTATTCCTTGGTGGCGAAGCCGGTGAAAATGCGGGCGAGGTCGCTGCCGACATCGGTGGAGGCGTCGATCACGCAAGTGCGTCGGGCCTTGTCCAGATTGAACCGGCTCTCCATCCGCACACGGGAACGGCCATGCAGGCTTTCGACGGCCAGCATCGCCAACATGAAAGTGTCTTCCAGTTCCTGGGCCGGGACCGACTCGTCAAAACGGTACTTGTAGGTGTCGTGAGTCATGGTTGAACTCCTCTTTTGTTCAGGTTCTGATTTCCGAGGCCCCGGATAGCCGCACCATGCGGCACGGTGCTTACTTACCGGAGCCGGGGCTGATGCGTCGGAGATCACAGGTAGTCGGTCAGGCCAGCCTCGCTGAAAGCCTCCCGCAGCTTGCTCAGCCGGTCGTAGAGGGTGGTTCTGGGAATGCCCATCTCCCGGGCGATTTCGGCCATGGTGCTGTCGTGCAGGCGCACGCACAGATCCCGGAGCTCTTCCGGCAACGAGGCGATGGCCCGGTCGAGGTCCATGCGGATCTCATGGGCGAGGCGCTCCCTTGTCTCGCGGGTGCCGCTTCCCAGAGAGCCTTCGCTATCCAGGAAGTCGATCCGCTCGGTGGTGTCGCCTTCGCCGTTGTCGAGGGGTTCGTTGAGTGATGTTTGGCAGAGCCGCCAGTCCCGGCATTGGGCGAACCGGGCCTCCAGAATGGTGGAGATGTGACGTTCGACGATCCGGGCCATGAAGGTGGTCTTCTTGGCCTTGGCGGGATTGAAATGCCGCATCCGCTGCAGCAGATCGATCATCAGTTCCTGTTCGAGGTCGGGTCTGTCGTCCTCGGTGAATCCGGCTTTGCCTACGAGTTGACGTGCTTTGTGCCGAATGAGGTCGGCGGCATACTTGTCGAT
This sequence comes from Desulfohalovibrio reitneri, assembly GCF_000711295.1. NCBI lineage: Bacteria > Pseudomonadati > Thermodesulfobacteriota > Desulfovibrionia > Desulfovibrionales > Desulfovibrionaceae > Desulfohalovibrio > Desulfohalovibrio reitneri. The sequence goes on from NZ_JOMJ01000003.1 coordinate 1,016,375, forward strand.
GCCATCGTAAGAATTCTGTGAAACCATCGGGGCCTCCTCGGAGCGAGGAGGAGGTCCGCGTGGGTGTCGGCACGGGCCAGATCACAGGACAAAGCTGTCGCGTGGGCGAAGGGGTCGCAGGTACGCCGCCAATTGCCGTATTCGGCTCGGCGACACCCACAACAGCCTCCGCCATGCGTCCAGCTTGTTGTCCAGTGTCTATGGGTTCAGGTCGTTACGTGTTCAGGCTGCCCGTTCCTCGATGCGCATCAGGAACGGGAGACCGTGCTTGATTTCGAGCAGGCAGACTTTTCCGCTGCCCATCTGCGCAAGGTGCTCCAGCAGCGCCACGACCTCTTGCTTGAGGATGAAGTCATCCTGGTCGCGCTCGGGCCGGGGACCGCTCTGTCCGCCCAGCTTGATCTCACGCTCGATGACCGTGTCAGGGGTGAGTTCCGGCTCGCCGTCGCGGACCGGAATGTTGGTGATGCGGCCGAAGTTGATGTCCTGCATCAACTCGATGAGTCGCCGCTTCGGTGGGGTGAGGTGTGCTTTGTTGATTTGTGCCACTGCCAGTCTCCTTGTTCGGAAGTTCTGGCACGCCCGGTGGCCAACCCTGTGCTGACCAATAAAAAACGCCGGATCGCGCCTTCATTGGGGAAGGCGCTACATCCGGCGTCGCAATGGCTACATTTGGCGTAGCGGAAATTTTTTTTAGTTTTTTCTTCCTGGGTGGTCCCGGGTCATTCGTTGACTATCGGGCGGACCTCCCAAACGATCTCCTCTTCGGTCCGGTAGACCGGTGCGTTGCCGCACTTGATGGACTCCTTCAAGTGGGCAGCCAGCGGCTTATCGTACTTCTCCAGATACTTAATGGCCCGGTTCACGGCACTCCGGAAGGCGTCACGAATGTTCTTGCGTTTGTCGTTGGATTTCCGGAGTTTGCCACCCAGACCAACCGCCTCGTTGATTGCGGCGGTGATCTGAGTCATTTCGTCCTCAAGCCGCTGGATTTCGGCATCGTTGTTTTCTGCCCGGGCTTCTTCAATCTCTCGGAAAAGCTCGTGAGCCGTCTCCCGGTATTGCTCGACGGCCTTGCGGTCGGCAACGAAGCCGGTATCACCCAACGGAACCCCCTGGGTGACCTGAAAACCTTCGTCGGTTTCATTGGAGTTCAGGACCGCGTTGCAGCTATCGATGGCAAACCCGCAGACGATCTCGTAGACCGAGGTTTCCTTGTTGGGCCTTGCCAGGAGGAAGTTGATGTACTCGGCTCCTTTGTCGACACCCGTCACGAGCACCTCGGCATTGCCGTTAAAGCGTGCGGCCCAGACACCCCCGCGCTTCCTGAAATAGTTGTCCGGCTGCTTCTGATCGACCGGAATGGCGGGGACGGAGATTACCGATCCCGATTCATAGACCGTCCTGAGTAGGCAGTCTCCCGGCAAGGTGCGTTGGCGGATGGCGGTGATGTTGCGGCCAACCATGGTGTCCATTGCATCGCAGACTTCCTTGGCATGCTGCTTGTAGAGGTCATAAACCTTTTGTGCCACTTTGCCGGAGTTCCCATTAAGGTAGCGGAAGACCCGACTGACCTCGCTGAATCGGGCGATAAACTGGGTGATGTCGTCCTGCTCGCGTACCTGATTGGCACGCTCCAGGTACGCGGCCGTCATGATCTTGTCTTCATCCTTGCTTCTGCTTTGGGTGAAGATGTCGGCCTTATAGGCTTCAACCGGGTCGTACTGATCGGCCTTTGCCGCAAGCATGGCAAAACGCCTGTCGATGCACTGCGAACACGTTCCGCAGTGGGTATGATGATTGGTCATCTCCCAGGTGTGTGTGCAGGTAGTCGATGCCGCGATCATATCCTGGCATCCTGCCTTGGTGATCACCTGGATGACATCGGCCTTGGTTTTCCAGATGTAGGGATTCTCAATCGTGAACGGCTCGCCAGCCACCAAGCTGATGATTTCCTGAAACCCTCGAATCACCCTTGGATGGGTGGTGCGAGTTGCCCGTCCGCCGACTACCTGGGCGCAGACCGGCAAATTTAGACTGATGACGCCGTTTTCGTAGAACCGGACGCTCTTCAGGTTCAGCATCCGCGCAATGGTCGCTCCGATAGATACATAGAGAAAGGAGCGGCTCCGTTGGGTGTACTCTTTGTTGAGTTTCTTGTTCTTGTTGACGCGAACGCCGATGTGGAGGGGATCGTTTTCGCCAGCCTTGTCGGCAATCATCTTTTCCAGCCGACGGTGGCGCTTGTTGAGCTTCTGGGTCGGCTTGTGGGTTACCAGAACCACCCGTCGTTTCTCGTTCAGTACCTCGTCAATGGTTCCCGCCAGCGAGTCCAGGCCGCCCGAAAACATCACCACCTGTTCCGGATAACCGTGAAGACGTCCGTCATCGTTGAAGTCCAGGTAGCCTTGAAAAGCATGTGCCTCTTTCAGTTTGGTGAACTCGAAGTGGTAGTTGTCGTCGGACAGGAAGCCAAGCGTCGAGCACAGCGCCTGCAGAATCTCTTGCCCGTTCCAGAAATCCGGGGTCCTTACCGGGATGATGAAGTGCAGATCTCTGCGCCAGCCGTGCCCGAAGGAATCGACGTCATCGGCTCCCCGTGGAATGGCCTGGTCGGCGCAGTAAACATAGGTGGCGATCTCAAGCAGATCCTGGAAGACATCCGGCACATTTCTGACAATTTTTGTATGAATGTCTTCGATGCGCAGGGTGATCTTGTCCGGCCCGTCTTTGCCCCAAAGGCGCAGACGCAGATCCCGGCCAGGGGTTTCCTTAATCCCATCGGTCGGTGCGTTTCCGCATATGATGTAACGCTTATCTTGCATCGGCTCGCGCTCCTTCTTTTAGCTCGTCCTTCATCTTTTTCAGCGCATAGGAGGCGAAGCCATTGGAAGATTCCCTGGAGATGTCACCACCTTCTTCGTATCTGTGCTTTGAAAACCAGTCTGCTGAAAACTGTTCGACGATCAGGGAATCCTCTTTGCAGTGCATGTTCAGGGCCTTCTCGAATTGTCCCATTTCATTCATGGTGGCAAAGCGCTGGCCCTCGCCAAGATGGGTGGCCAGCGTTTTTGACAGGAAATAGTTCATGCTCTCGTTGGTCAGCTTGGCGAAGAAAGTCCGCGACAGTTCTCCGAACTCCCGCTTTTTTCCGAGCGCAGCCAGTGCGGCCCGAACATCATCTGGTCCGGGGGCGAACAGAGACGGCAGCTTTGGTGAGATGTGCTCCACCAGGGCTCCAACCAATGCCCGCTGAGACATTTCACCGAGGTCGGATCGGCCACCGTTGGACTCCAATTTATTATCCAAGGCCTCGGAGATTGCGGCGGCAAGATCGGGAAGGGATGTATCCTGCGGCAGGTTGACACCGAGGGATTGGAGATGCTCGCCGAAGTTCTCTTTTTTTGCGGCAATGGCGAGCTGGGTCATCAACCAGACCGCCTCGGTGAACCCCTCATCGTTGAGCACGGAGGTGAAGGCTTTGTCGGCCGCCCGGATTGTGGCATTTGCGATTTGGGACACGTCGGCACCGGCCGTGATCAGGCCGACCACCTCTTTCCATGCCCTCGACCTTGGAAGGCTTCCAAGTCTGACGTGCCCCATGTCGATCTCCTTATTTGTCGCGACCCGGCATCGTTATTCGGGCCTCCTGATGACGACGATGCTCCGGGCCTTACGAGCTTCTTTCTTCAGATAGCCTTTCCGTACCAGTTGAGCGATCTGCTCGTGGGCGCTCGCGTGGCTGATACCAAGGACTTCCGACAATTCTTTCACCGTTGGCGGTAACCCCTTTTCATCGATGATTTGGCAAATGACCCTCAGCGTGTTGGCTTGTGGGTCGGTTATTTCCGATACCTTTTTCTTTCCCATGGCGATTGCTCCGTGTCGTAGCCACTGAGCGGATTAAGCCCAATTTATGACCAATGAATATACGACCTGATGAACATCAGGTCAATCAAAAAGACAGGACTTCTCGTCTGATTCCGTCATCTTGCACGTCCCTCCGGTAGGTAACGAACGCAAGTCCGGTTCAAGCCGGGCACAACCAGATAACCGACCAGAGGCGGAGCTGAGGCGGTTGTGGGTGCCATCGAACGCGCATCCCGACCGCCCCCGTTTTCTGGCATCCACACCATCCAGTCCCCCGGTCCCACCGGAGGTGTTCGATGTTGGATGTACAGAAAATGAATGATGTGCCGGGGACGGAAGATCTCGGCGAAAACGGCAATCCCAGCCGCCTGTCGGGTGAGGCGAGGCTCCAGTCAGCCGCCTCCATTCTGGCTACGGCGGTCCTGCGCCGAAAGGCCAAAAAAGCATGTGTAGGCAGTGAGTTAGAGTTTTTCGAAGATTCTTCCCCTGTGCTCGGAGAAGGACTTGATTCATTGCCGGAACAGAGCATTCATTCATGACAACTCGTCCGGAAACCAAAATAAGGAGTTGAAAATGATTGAGTTACAGAACGCCGCCACGGGCGGCAAGAATCAGGACCGAACCCGAAACTCGGTCCTTCGGCAGATGGCCCTGCTGCAATCCATGTCCCTGGAGCAGCTCCGGGAAAAATGGCTCGACCTCTACGGCGAAGAGCCTCCCCAGTACAAGAAGCAATTCCTCATCAAACGGCTGGCCTATCGCATCCAGGAGCTTTTCTACGGCGGGCTGTCCGAGCAGGCCAAGGTCCATCTCCAGCAGGCCGCCAAGGAGGACCCGGTAGCCACTGTCAATCGACGCATCCCAGAAGAGCGGAAATCGAACGAGGCGATCCTGCCTGGAACCAGACTGGTGCGGGTCTGGAACGACCGGCGTTATGAGGTGATCGTCCTTGCCGATGGCTACGAGTTTGAAGGCCGCACCTTCCGGTCGCTCAGCGCGGTGGCCAGGGAGATCACCGGGACCAGGTGGAACGGCAAGGTCTTTTTCGGGTTGAAGAAGGTTTACGGCAGAAAAGCCGAGGGAGGTTCGGATGCTTGATAACAGCAATGTCGCGCCGGGCAAGAACAAGACCCTGCGCTGTGCCATCTACACCCGCAAGAGCCACGAGGAAGGGCTCGAACAGGAGTTCAACTCGTTGGATGCACAACGGGAATCTGCGGAACACTATATCGAAGCCCAGAGGATGCGTGGCTGGACGGCTCTGCCGGATCGCTACGACGATGGTGGATTCTCGGGTGGGAACATGGAGCGCCCGGGGCTGCGCCGACTGCTGGCGGACATCGACGCCGGGAAGATCGATGTGATCGTCGTCTACAAGGTCGACCGGCTGTCCCGCTCGCTGCTGGACTTCATGAAGATGATCGACCTCTTCAACGAGAAGGGTGTCAGCTTCGTCTCGGTCACCCAGCACTTCAGCACCACCGACCCCACCGGCCGGATGTTTCTCGGCATCCTGATCACCTTCGCTCAGTACGAGCGGGAGGTCATAGCCGAGCGTATCCGGGACAAGGTGGCGGCAGCCAAGCGCCGGGGGAAATACTGCGGCGGCGTACCCATCCTCGGATACGACGTCGACAGGGACAACAAGAAGCTGCTGGTCAACCCCGATGAAGCCATGACGGTGCAGTACATCTTCCGCCGGTTCATCCAGATCGGCTCGGCCAAGAAGCTGGGCCAGGAATTGAACGAACAGGGTTACCGCACCAAGGCCTGGACCACCAAGAAAGGCAAAGTGCGCGAGGGCTCCGAATGGAACACCGCCCACATCTACCGGCTGCTCAATAACCGGATCTATATCGGCGAGATCGCCCACAAGGACCGCAGCTACCCCGGAGAGCACGAAGGGATCATCGACCGGGCGACCTGGGACAAGGTGCAGGCCATCCTGGAGGACAACAAACCGGTCAAGGTTTCCATGGCCAGAACCAAAATGGTCGCCCCGTTGAAAGGCGTCATCCGTTGCGGCCACTGCGGATGCGCGATGGGACCGACCTACGCCCGCAAGAACGGCCGCCACTACACCTATTACATCTGCCAGAAAGACAGCAAGCGGACCGTGAGCCGGTGCCCGCTCAAACGGATTCCCGCCGGGGACATCGAGCAGGCGGTAATCGAGCAGTTGAGCGCGGTGTTCCGGACACCGACGCTGGTGGCCAAAACCTACTTCGCGGCCCGGGACATCGAGCAGGCGGAGCGGGAGCGGCTGTTCAAGCAGAAAGCCCAACTCGAGATGGAGCTGTCGCAGGCACGGGAGCAGGCACTCGAACTGATGAAACCCGGCAGCGATCAGCCGGGCAAGACCGAGATGCTGACGGCCGTCAATCGCCAGGCGGTCGAGCTCTCGAAACAACTGACCCATGTGAGCGAGCGCTGCAAAGCTTACCAGGGGAACAGCATCACGGAGCAGGATGTGTCGGAGGCCTTCCAGAATGTCGAGGGCTTCTGGGATGACCTTTTCCCGGTGGAGCGAAACCGGCTCATCCGCCTCCTGGTGGATAAGGTGGAGGTCCGTGAGACCGGAATCGACATGGAGCTGCGAACCAACGGGCTGACAACGCTCATCGCCGAGCTGGCTGGTCTGGCATGCGAAGTCACTGAACGGAGGGCAAGCCGATGAAAATGAAGCCGACCATTACCGTAGCTGACAACGGCAACCTGCAGATTCACATCCCGATGCTGATCCGGCGCATGCGTGGCCGCAAGACGGTCATCGCTCCCCAGGCCCTGGATGGAGAAATCACCGGAGCACAGGAACCGGTGCAGTCCGCCATCCTCCAGGCACTGGGAAGGGCCTTTTCCTGGGCCGACATCCTCGAATCCGGCCAGATCAAGTCCATCAGCGAGCTTGCCCGTACCCTTGACGTCGATGGCTCGTATGTGGCCCGCATCCTCAAGCTGACGACCCTGGCCCCCGACATCATCGAAGCCCTGATCAATGGCGAGGAACCCAACGGGCTCTCGCTGGCCAAGCTGACCCAGACCTTTCCCGAGGACTGGACCGAGCAGCGCCGCCAGTTCGGCTTCGCCACCGACTGACGACCGGACCGGAGACTACCCCAGAGAGCCGACCATCAGCGTCGGCTTTTCTACTATTGGGGGTAGGAAAGCGGAGTTGACTGCGCTTCTTTTTATGGCCGTGGCGGGCGATTTCGAAAAAAACGTCCGGTTGCGGCATCGAACGATGACCTAAGACAACCGCCAAAAACGGCAACAAGCCGCAAACCCATATCAATCAAGGATGTAGCTTCCCGGACGCGCTTCGGACTTGGTCCGGAGAAAACAGAGAATCAGGGGCCAAACAGAGAAAGAAAGGCTGGAAGATGGGGAGAATCGATGGTGCTAAGAGGTGCTTTGGAAAGATGTGAAACGGGCGCAAACCCTTTAGAAACAAGGGGAAAAAGAAAACCCGTCGCCTCCGAGAGTGGTTCCGGAGAGACGGGTTGTCTTTTTTCAAATGGTGGAGGCGGGGGGAATCGAACCCCCGTCCGCGAACGGTCCACCCAGGCGTCTACAGGCTTAGAACGGGTTTGTATTGTCGACCTGGGAATCGCCCCCGTTCAGGGCTGCCCCAGGACCAAGTCCATCTAAGTTCTCACTCGGCGAGCGACGGACCGACCGGCCGAGCCAGCCTGATGCATCGTCGCCCCACGCGTTTATCAGGCATCCACGCGCGGGACGTGGCTTCACTTAAGCAGCCAGGGCGTAGTCGTGATCGTTGGCGACTAACTTTTTGTGCCGCTTTTTACGAGGCCAGCGGCGCCTCGGCCTGCAACCCGGGTTTCTCTCGTCCACGTCGAAACCAGTGCGCCCCCATGAACGGACGCCGCGACGCGGCTGTCAATGAACCTGAAAGGGCAATATAAGCCTTTGCCGTCATTTGGCAAGGGGGCTTGACCCGGAGGGTGGCCCGATACATTGTGCCCGGATGAAAAAAACCATTGTGGGCCTGGTTTGCGTCATGCTGTTGGGCGGAGCGCTCGCCGCCAACGGCCAGGAACTGCCCGAGACAACCAGCGGGGCCACGGTGGTATTCTCCGATCCCACACCAAGCGAATCCCGGCGGCTGACCACCTCCCTGGGAGCGGGCTACATGGGCGAGGCTTCCTTCGGCTCGTCCGACGGGGGGGTGGAACTCTATCGCACGGTCCTGTCCGCCGCCTATTCCATCTTTCACCTTCGCTACGAGTACTCGGATTTCGTGTGGAACGATCTGGAGGCCCTGCCGCTGGACGCGGAGGGTGAGGCTCCTTGGGAGGGGCTGCACGACATCTCCCTGAGCGCCCTGCTGGAGCGGGGAGATTGGAATCGCTGGTCATGGTGGATCAACGCGGAAGCCACATCCTCCTTCGAGCGCGAGTTTCCCGGAGCGGTGGGCGTTGGCGCGAGCGGTGAGTTGGCCTTTGACGTTTGGAAGGGGTGGAAACTGGGTTTGATGCTCTCCACCGTGGTTCTCAGCCCCCTGAACCAGGACCTTTTCGGCAGGCTGGACGCGGACCTCGCCCTGCACGTTTCCCCAGAGCATCTGGATTTGGCCCTGCGTGAACTGGGGCTGAAAGGGGAGGAGGGCGAAGAAACGCGCATCGGCTTCCGTGCCGGGCTTTCCACAAGATCCCGTACGTACCGTCTCGCCTCGGACAGCCCAGTATTCGGCAGCGGTTACGCAGGCATCCGGAGTCTCACGGCCGGGGCTTACATGGACTACAAAGTCACCGAGAACCTCACTGTCAGCCTTGGCCCGGAATACTCTTTCCTGCGCAGCTACTCCACATACAAGGACACGGGATCGCTGGAGACCTCCGAGGATCTGGGGGACGCTTTCGGTGGATTCGTTGGGGTGAGTTGGAGATTTTAAAAGAGAAGGGCGGACCGGATTATCCGATCCGCCCTGGAAAAATTGGTAGCGAGGGAGGGAATTGAACCCCCGACACTGCGGATATGAGCCGCATGCTCTGACCGACTGAGCTACCTCGCCACGCGCGGGGAAAAGTCTCTATCCATAATCGCCGGCTTTGGCAAGGGCCGCGCGGGAAAAATTTTCAACGGCTCGGCCAGAACAGGAGCACCATCGGGGCCAGTACCAATCTGTACCAGGCGAAAGGCCGCAGGGTCCACCGGGTGAGCAGGGCGATAAATCCCTTCACCGCCACCCAGGCCGCAGCGAACGATGTGACGAAACCCACAGCCAGGAAAAGCACGTCCGAGGTGGTGTACAGGTGCCATGTGGAGAGCAGCTTGTAGCCGGTGGCCGCCACCATGATGGGCACTGCGGCGATGAATGAGTATTCCGCCGCCAGCCTTCTATCCGCGCCAAGGATCATGCCGCCCATGATGGTGGCCGCGGAGCGCGAGAAGCCGGGCCAAAGGGCGAGGCACTGGAAAAAGCCGATGCCGAGAGCCAGGCTCCAGGTCATCTGATCCAGTCCCGCGAAGCGCGGTTTTGGGCGTGTCCGTTCCACCAGAAGAATGAGCAGGGCCCCGATTCCCAGCGACCAGGCCACTGGCTGGGGATGGAACAGCTTGTCCTCGATGACGTCCGAGAGGAGCAGGCCCACCACCGAAGCGGGCAGGGAGGTCAAGACCAGGAACCAGATGCCCCTGGAGCCGGAAAAGCGGCGCTCGGAATCACGCCGCAACAGCCCAAGGAAGCGCTCGCGGTAGAGTACGGCCACAGCCAGGATGGCTCCCAACTGGATGATGACGTTGAAGGCGTCGATGCGGTCGCCGGACAGGTCCAGCACGGATGAGGTAAGAATAAGGTGGCCGGTGCTGGAAACGGGCAGGAATTCTGTTGTTCCCTCCACGATTCCCAGGATGACGGCGTCGAGCGGTGTGGGCATGAGCGTTCCAGTACGTCCGGTGGTTCCCGGCGTTGCATTGCGCCCCCTCCTGGTGTACCTCAGGCCCAATTCAACTGGAGGAGGCGCTGGATGGCGACGATTGTTCCCCCGGGCGAAATGGCCCGCAAGGCGATGCATTGGATATCCGAGGGGGTTAAAGAAGGCAAGGAGTTGCCTCCCCTCATTGAGGAAGCCGCCATGCGCTTCAACCTCAGCCCAAAAGACGTCGAGTTCCTGAAGCGGTTCTACAAGGAAAACGGCGAGGGTGCCAAGCCGGCCGATTGATTCCCCTCGTGAAGCGAATTCACCGCGAAATCTTCAAAGAGCTGAGCACGACGTTCGGCCTAGTCATGGGGGCTCTGCTGGCCCTCATCCTCATCGGCCGGATGCTGAAGCTCAAGGACGTCTTTCTCTCGCAGTCCATCTCCCTTCTGCAGATGGGCGAGCTTTTCCTGTATCTCGCGCCGTTCTTTCTGCTCCTGCTCCTGCCCATATCCACCATGCTCTCGGTTTTCCTGACCTTTTTGCGCATGAGTACGGACAACGAACTGCTGGCCCTGCGGGCGGGCGGAGTCAGCCTGGGCCAGATGCTCGTGGCTCCGCTCCTGTTCTGCCTGCTGATCACGGCGATGGACTTCGGTGTGTCGTTCTGGGGCGTTTCCTGGGGGATGGAGAACTTCAAGTCCACGGTGCTGGAGCATGCCCGCACCAAGTCGCAACTCATTCTTCAACCGGGTGTTTTCAACAAGGAGTTCCCCGGGTTGACGCTGTACGCCCGCAACGTCACCCCGTCCGGTGCGGGGCTGGAAGACGTTTTCGTCAGGGACGAAACCCGCCGGAACGCGGCCGCGACAATCGTGGCGCCCAAAGGCACGGTGGGGACCGACGAGGAACGCGGACAGATCGTTTTCCTGCTGGAGGACGGACACATCTATCGCCGCCAGGGCAACACCTTCGACGTGCTGGGCTTTTCAACCTACGCCGTGCGGCTTGACCTGGAAAAGCTGTTCCGGGGATTCCGCTTCGACGACGACAAGCCAAAGGAAATGTCCTGGAACAGGTTGCAAAGACTTGTTGACGACCCGGACGTCCGCGACGTGGACGAAGGCAATTATTTTCGTAAGATAAAAGTGGAAATCCAGAAGAGGCTGGCTCTGCCCACGGCCTGTTTCGTACTGGGCCTGTTTGCGTTGCCGTTCGCCTTTTCCTTCAAAGGCTTGCGACAGTATCTGGGACTGGTTCTCTCCCTGGGGTTCTTCATGGTGTACTACACCATGCTCTCGGTGGGGTTGAGCCTGGGCGAAACCGGCACACTCGACCCACGTGTTGGCTTGTGGGTTCCCAACGGCCTCTTTCTGCTACTGGCCATATGGGGCATTCGCATGGCTCAAAAGGAGCGGTTTCCCCGAATTTTCGACCGATTGCGACATATTTCCATCAGGAAAACAAGCAAGGAGGAGGAGCAGTGAAGACGCTGCACCGCCACCTCCTGAAAACCAACCTCTTTCTTATGCTCATCTGCCTTGGGGTGGGGGTTGTGGTCTATCTGCTCGCCGACGTGTTCGACCGCCTGGACGACTTCCTCGAGGCCGGGTTGGGCCTGGGTATGGTGCTGGCCTACTTCGGCAACAAAATACCACTCATCCTTTCACAGATCATGCCAGCGGTGTTCCTCATCGCGCTGGTTGTCCAGCTGTCCCTCATGGAGCGAAATCGCGAGATGATGGCCCTGAGGACCGGCGGGGTATCCTACGGCAAGCTGGCCATGTTCTTCGTCTGCTACGCCCTGGTCTGGTCCGTGGTGCAGTTCGGCTTCACCGAGTATTTCGGCGTGCAAGGGTTGCGGGAAACGTCGCGAATCTGGGCCGAGGATGTTCGCGAGCGGCAAATTGAATCGGAGAAGGTCAACAATGTCTGGTTCCGCGACGACAGTTTCGTGGTGCATTTCCAGGAAGCCAACGTGGGCGAGGGAACCGGGCGTGGCATCACCGTGTACCAGATCTCCGAAAACAGCCAGTCGCTTATTTGGATGGTCCGCGCCAGGAGGTTCGAGGCGGGGCGGGGCGGCTGGACCCTGCTCGACGCCGATGTGACCAACCCCGACAAGTATACCACCCGTCACGTTCCCAGCCTTAATCTCAGTCTTTCCCAGAGCCTGCGAGCCTTCACCGCGGTGGAAAAAGGCGAGGGGCCGGCCCAGACGCCGGCGTGGGAATTGGCCCGAGCCATCGAGACCCTGGAGATGTCCGGCTCCAATGTGGAGGCGTTACGCACCGAGCTGCACGCCAAGGTGGCCTACGCCTTTTCCATTCTGACCATGGCCTTTTTGGCCTTGGCGGTGTCCACCTTCCGCTTCAACATTTACTTGAACATTACCGTCTCGCTGTTGGTGACGTTCGTATTCTACGGGCTCATCGTAGTCGGCTCGACCATGGGCAAGAAAGGGTTGCTGCCGCCAGAGGTGGGGGCCTGGATGGGCAACATGGTTGTGGTGCTGGCTTCGACGTCCCGCCTCATTTGGGTGGGCTCCAAGCACTGAAGCATCCAGCCAACGGACTGCCGAAAGAGAGGGTGATTAGGCCTCGAATTCTTCCTGCGCCAGTTCGTCCAGCACGTTCCAAAGCGTTTCCACCCCCATGCCTGTGGCCGAGGAAAAGAGCAGAGGGGGAGCCTCGGCCTGGAGAATGTCACGCCACTGGGATTGCCGCTTGGAGCGCTCCTTTTGCTTGCATTTGTCCGCCTTGGTCAGCACCGGCAGCAGGGGCAGGCCCAGGTTCAGGACGTAGGAAGTCATTTCCATGTCAAGCTTCTGTGGATCCAGCCGACAGTCCAGCAGGACAGCCACGCCGCGCAGGTTGGAGGTGGTCTCAAGGTAGGTTTCAATGAGCTTGGCCCAGGCGTTGCGGTCGGTCTTGGAGGCCTTGGCGTAGCCGTAGCCGGGAAGATCGGCCAGGAAATACCCGACGGGGTCCACGCGGTAGAAATTGAGGCTACGGGTCTTGCCTGGTGAGGAGCTGATGCGGGCGAGCTTCTTGGAGCCGCCGAGCCGGTTGATCAGCGAGGATTTGCCCACGTTGGAGCGGCCCGCCAGGGCGACTTGCGGTCCGGCGGGAAGCTTCTCCTTGAGTTGGGGCAGCGTATAGGCTGTTTCCAGCAGTTCGAGTCGGCGCATGCTTGCTTTACTGGGTGGAGGTTGTTACATGGCGGCTTGCGCGCGGCCCCGGCAATCTCTCCCGATCGGGGCGCACCAGTCAAGGGATTCCCGCTATGCATCGTTTCCTCGTGGTCAACGGACCCAATCTGGGACATTTGGGCGTCCGCCAGCCCGACATCTACGGCACCCGGTCCATGGACGACCTGCCCGGCATCCTTCGAGGCCTGCTGGGCGAACGGGCCGAAACGGTGAAGATTGAGATCTTCCAGGCCAACGGGGAAGGGGAGATCATCGATCGGCTTGAACGCGCCAGAGAAGAGGGCATCGATGGATTGGTCCTCAACGCCGGGGCGTACACGCATACTTCGTTGGCCCTGGCCGACTGCCTGGCCTGGATCGGCCTGCCCTGTGTGGAAGTCCATCTCTCCAACGTGCTGGCGCGTACCGAGGAGCCCCTGCGGCAGATTACCCTCACGGGCAAGCACTGCCTCGGAGTCGTGGCCGGATTCGGCCTGGATTCCTACGCCCTGGCCGTGGCCGCGCTGCTTCGACACATGGAACAACAATGATTTTTACGGAGGAAGGATGATTCCCACCTCGGATTTTCGCCGCGGTTTGAAGATCGAACTGGACGGCACGCCCTTCGAGATCGTCGAATTTCAGCACCACAAGCCCGGCAAGGGTGGCGCGGTCATGCGCACCAAGCTCAAGAACGTGCTCACGGGCCAGGTCATCCAGCAGACCTTCCGCTCCGGCGAGAAGGTGGGCAAGCCGGACATGCAGACCCAGGACATGCAGTTCCTCTACCGCGACGGCGAGGACCTGGTCTTCATGGACATGACCGATTACGAGCAGATGCATGTCGACCAGAAAGTGCTGGGCGACAAGGCCGGTTTTCTCAACGACGGCATGCAGGTTCAGGCCCTGCTTTACAACGGCCAGCTCATCGACGTGAATCTTCCCGCTTCGCTGGAGTTCGAGGTTGCCGAAACAGAGCCCGGCATCCAGGGCGACCGCGTCTCCGGCGCCACAAAGCCCGCCACCCTTGTGACCGGAGTTACGGTGCAGGTTCCGCTGTTTATCGAAACAGGCGAGATCATCAAGGTTGATACGCGCTCCGGCGAGTACATAGGCCGAGCCTAGCAAATCGAAACGGGCCCTCCGCGGCTGCTGCCTATGGTGCGCATCCGCAAGGCCCGATAGGAGGGCAGAACCCTGCGGGGTCGAATCCTCTTCCGCGAGATGGTCGGACTGGCCCTGTTGTTCTGGGCCGTATTCCTGGCTGTCAGCCTGCACACCTATTCGCCCTTGGACCCCAGCCTGAACAGGGCGGTGAGTCCTGGTGCGGAGGTGCACAATCTGGCCGGCCCGGTGGGTTCCTACACCGCCGGGCTGTTGGTTGATCTTTTCGGGATCGGGGCAGCCCTGGCCCCGATCCTCTTTCTCTATCTCTCCGTGCTGTGCTTCGCGCCCCGCCTGTCCATCGCCTGGTGGCGCTGGGCGGGGCTGATCCTGCTCGGCCTGTGCCTTATGACCGGAGCGGAGAGTGAAGCGCTCGGATCGGCTTTGTCCTACGGTGAAATCGGCGGCGGCGGTCTGTTGGGAGGACAGCTTTTCCAGCTTTCCCGTCTGCTGTTGCGTGGCGTGGGCGCGGCCCTGTTCTGGATTTTCCTCTTTCTGGTCGGCGTGCAACTCGCGGGTGGCGTTGTCTGGTCCTCGCTTCTCAAACGGCTGCGCGGAAAAGGGCTGGACTTCTGGCGCAAAGGCCGGGAGCGCACTGAGCGGCACACCAAGCTGCGCGATCAAAAAGCCGAGAAAAAGGCTGAGAAGAAGCGGCGCAAAGAGGAAGCCAGAGCCGCCAAGAGCGCCGAGAAGGAGGCCGCCAGAGAGCACCGGGAGGCCGAAAAGTCCTCGCGGAAAGGCGTGGAGTCTGCAGCCAATCCAGGCCATGAGGAAGATGATTTTGATCTTGACGTGAACCTGGCCGCCTTCAAGGAGCAGGCGAGCGGCCAGGATGAAGGGGAATTCTCCTTTGAGGGGGAAGAGTCCAAGAACAAACCCGCTCCAGCCAATCCCAAGAAAATCAAGGCGGCCCCGGGAGGGCTTCCCCCGCTCAACCTATTGACCTCCCATGATTCCCAGCAGTCCGGCGTCAGCCGTGATCAACTGCAGACCATGGCGGACAACCTTATCGCCTGCCTGGCTGATTTCGGCATCAAGGGCGAGGTCACGGACATCAAGCCCGGGCCGGTTGTAACCATGTTCGAGGTGAAACCAGCTCCGGGCACCAAGATCAGCCGCATCTCCAATCTGGCCGACGACCTTGCCCTGGCCATGAAGGCCCTGGCCGTGCGCATTGACGCCATTCCCGGCTCCGACGCAGTTGGGGTGGAGATCCCCAACGAAGAGCGGCAAACCGTTTTTCTCAAGGACGTGTTCGCCGCCGACTCATTCGGCAAGGCCAAGTCCAAATTGACCATGGCCCTGGGTGAGGACATCCAGGGCACCCCCTTCACCGCGGACCTGGCCAAGATGCCACACCTGCTGGTTGCGGGCGCGACAGGCGCGGGCAAAAGCGTATGCATCAACACCATACTCATGAGCTTCCTCTACAAGGCCTCGCCGGAAGAAGTGAAGCTTTTGCTGGTGGATCCCAAGCGCATTGAGTTGGCCGTATACGCCGACCTGCCGCACCTGGTGCATCCTGTGGTCACGGAGATGGGCATGGCCAAAAGCGCCCTGGAATGGGCGGTTGCCGAGATGGACCGGCGCTATCAAGCCATGGCAACCTTGGGTGTCCGCAACATTGAAGGATACAACGAAAAACTTCCAAAAGTCGACCTGGAGCAGAAGCCCGAGGCCGCCGGACTGGAGCGCATGCCGTTCCTGGTCATCGTCATCGACGAACTCGCCGACCTCATGATGACCGCGGGCAAGGAGGCGGAGATGCACATCGTCCGCCTGGCCCAGTTGGCGAGAGCCGCGGGCATCCACCTCATCCTGGCCACCCAGCGCCCCAGCGTGGATGTGGTCACGGGCCTTATCAAGGCCAACTTTCCCTCGCGCCTCTCCTTTCAGGTGACCAGCAAGCACGATTCTCGCACCATTCTGGACATGCCCGGGGCCGAACGGCTGCTGGGACGCGGCGACTCCCTGTTCAAGCCCAGCGGAGGGAAGGTGCGCCGCGTCCACGGGGCCTTTGTGGATGAAGACGAGATCGAGAAAGTGGTTTCCTTCTGGAAGGCCAGACAGCCGCAGGAATTCGCTGTGGATTTCGAGGAATGGGCCAAGGAGAATTCGGACGAGGCGGCGGAAGGCGAACCCGGTGCGCTGGACAGCGATCCCCTTTACCAGGAGGCTGTGGACTTCGTCAGCCAGCAGGGCAAGGCATCCATATCCCTCATCCAGCGGCGATTCCGCATCGGCTTCAACCGTGCCGCCCGGTTCATCGAACAAATGGAGATGGACGGCATGCTCGGCCCCCAGGAGGGAAGCAAACCCAGGCCGGTCATCAAGGGGCGGGAGTAGGGCGCTTCAATCCCAGGTGTAGCGGAACAGGCATCTGACGTTGCCGCAACTGATGGTTTCCGGTCTTTCCAGCCGCAGGCTGCTCGAGTATCCTTGGGCGAACGCCCCGTCACGGACGCAGGAAAGCTGAAAGATGAGGTCGTCCGCCAAGCCCATGGCCTTGTAGGCCTCAACGTAGCCGCATCCTGACACTTCTATCTCCAAGCGGTTTTCTTCAAGTTGTACTCGAGCAATATCCAAGGCATCTCCGGCCCGCCAAATGTCCACCACGCCGGAAAAGTGGTGCAGATTCGGGCCATCAGGCGCGGTTTCGGCAAAGGAGCGCCCCGCCTCTTCCGCTTCCTCCCTGGTCATTCGACCGATGAGGTCCAAGGCGGCCTGACGGCCGTGCTCCGCCCGGAAAATCTCGAACATTCTGGCGAATGTCTCCGCCTGGACCTTGCGTCTGACGATTTGCGGCATATCATCCATATCGTTCACTCCCCGGTTGAGCGACACCATGCCTTTCCGGGGCGTCATCCGAAAGAGGAAAAGGAGACCCCATGCGCTTCCGAAGCATAGTCCCCATAGCGCTCCTGGTTCTGTTTACCGTGAGCTGGGCCGCGCCAGTGGCGGGGGCGGAAGTGGCCAAGGCCATTCAGCAAAAGTACGAGTCTCTGGAGAGTTTCCGGGCGGACTTCAAGCAGCAGTTGAAGAACGCAGCTTCCGGTGAAATCGAGGAGCGCGAAGGCTCCATCGCCTATGAAAAACCCGGGCTCATCCGCTGGGAAACGGTTCGCCCCGAACCGGAGGTTCTCGTTGTCGGCCAAGAGGCGGTCTGGAACTATTTCCCCAAGGATGAATTGGCCATCAAGAGCCCGGTGGAACAGGTTCTCGGTTCCAAGACCATGCTGCGCTTCCTATCCGGCAAAGCGCGACTTGACGAGGATTTCTGGATTGAGGACGAGGGCAGGGAAGCTGGCCTTATCAAGCTTGGGCTGACGCCAAAGAATCCGGAACCGAGCCTGGTGCGGGCCACTGTCTGGGTTGACCCGGAAACATATTTGCTGCGCAGCATCCTGCTCATTGATTTCTACGGCAACGCCAACAAGCTGGGGCTGGACAACCTGGTTTTGGATCCGAAATTGCCCAGCGACCTGTTTTCTTTCACGCCGCCGGAAGGGGTGGAAGTCGAGGACAACACCGTCAGCCCAGGCCAACCGACTTCTTGAGCGCGGCCACCTCGCCGCCATCAAGCGAACGAATCTCGCCCGGCGGCAGCTTGCCGAGTTCCAGGGGCCCCTGAGCAACGCGTCGCAGGCGCAAAACGGCCCAGCCGAGATCATCGCACATGCGGCGAATCTGCCGGTTGACGCCCTGGCGAAGCACCAAGCGCAATTCCGTTTCGTCCCTGTCGCGTTTGACGATTTCCGCCTCGACAGGAGACAGGTCCGTTCCATCGGAAAGGCGCATGCCCTGCCGGATGGTCTGCACTCCGTGCTTGTCCACATTGCCTAGGACCCGCAATTGGTAGACTTTGGGCAGGTGGTACCGGGGGTGGGTCATGCGGTTGGTCAACTCGCCGTCATCCGTGAGCAACAGCAACCCTTCGGAGAAGAAGTCCAGGCGGCCCACTGGTACAAGCCGTCGGCCGTTCCATTTTTCCGGCAGCAGGTCCAGGACCGTGGTCCTGCCTTGCGGGTCCTTGGCCGTGGTCACGGTACGCACGGGCTTATGCAACATGAGGTAGGCATGTTCCTCCGCCGGAGAGGGCAGGAGGGCGCCGTCCACCTCGATGCGGCTGCGGGCGGGATCGACGCGGCGTCCGGGTTCTGTAACCTTTTCGCCGTCCACGTACACGCGTCCGGCGAAGACCAGTTCATCCGCCTTGCGGCGAGAGCATACTCCGGACTGGGCGATGGCTTTGTTGAGTCGGGTTGCAGCCATTTATACTTTGATGACCGAGGTCGCGTTCTGCAGGCCGGTGACAACGTCCAGCATGTTTGTGGTCTCGCCCACTTCTTTGGAGTCCAGCAGTCCGAAATGCTCCAGGCAGGTGCCGCATACCAGGGTCTTTACGCCGGAATCAGCCAGAATTTTGAGCTTATCCAGGCATTCGTGCCCCGAGCAGGCCAGTCGAACAGCACCGTTGACCAGGATGACGCGCCACAGTTCGCCGCCCATCTCCGGCAGCGTGGCCAAAAAATTGGCCATCAGCCTGGCGCCGAGCGCGTCGTCGCCGCGACCAATGGTTTCAGCGGTGATGAAAACTGCGACCCGCTTGTCAAGCTGGGTGATTTCCTCGTCACCCATCACACGGCATTCCTCGCACTCCGCCGCGGCCTGCCCGGAGCGGGCGGTAATGTGGAAGGAGCCGTCGGCGTTTTCCGTGACCTCGGCAACATATCCCCTGGAGGCGAGAAACCGGGACACGTTGTCCCTGGCCGCGGCGTTGTCCACAACAACCTGCAGTTCCATGGGAGCGTCGGTATCCAGACGTTCCTTGCAGCGCAAAACGGGTTGGGGGCAGGATAGCCCCTGGCAGTCCAGAACGATTTCAGGCATACTTTCTAGCTCTCCTTTGCAGTGATAGGCACCACATCTCGCGAGTCCGGTCAAATGCCTTTTTTCACGGTTTTGCCGGATAATCCATCGCGCGGGCCGATGGCTCCACTTGCCAAGGAGAGCCGGGAGGTTTATTCCTCCCACCGCCCATAAGGATACAACGTGAGCGACAAGAACTACCTCCAGAACATCTACCTACTCAAGCGCTGCCTCGGCTACTTCAAGCCCTACAAGTGGCGCATCGGCCTGGCCCTTATCGCCATGGGCGTGGTGGCGGCCAGCACCGGCGCGTCGGCCTATCTGGTCAAACCCGCCCTGGACGACATCTTCATCAACAAGAACACCGAGGCCCTCTACGTTCTGCCTCCGCTGTTCGTGCTGGTCATTGCCCTCAAAGGGCTGGGGCGGTTCTTCCAGAACTACCTCATGCAGTCCTGCGGCCTGGTCGTGCTGGAGAGGTTGCGCAACCAACTCTTCTCAAAGATGGTCCGGCTGCCCATCCGCTTTTTCGACGACAACCAGGTGGGCATGCTCATGTCGCGGATCATCTACGACGTGATGGCCATCCGCAACTCCATGCCTTCCATCGTCATGCTGGTGCGCCAGTTGCTGACCATGCTTTTTCTCATTGGAGTGGTGTTTTACCAGAACGCCTATCTGGCTTTCTGGGCGGTGCTTGTCCTGCCGCTCGCCCTGTACCCCTTCATCTTCTTCGGCAAAAAGTTGCGCAAGCTGGGGCGCAGAAACCAAGTCAAGCTTGCCGACATCTCCACCTTCCTGCAGGAATCGTTCAGCGGCGTTCGCGTCATCAAAGCTTTTGCCAACGAGTCCGAGGAGGAAAAGCGATTCGGCAAAGAGAACAACAGGCTCGTGGACATCTACACCCGCGAACTCGTGTACTCAGAGCTTTCCTCGCCGGTCATGGAGCTGGTCGGCGCGTTGGGCATCGGCCTGGTTATCTTCTACGGCGGCTTCCAGGTCATCGAGGGCGAGTCCACCCCCGGCACCTTCTTCTCTTTCTGTGCCGGCCTGCTCATGCTCTACGATCCCATCAAGAAGATGAACGACGCCAACAAGAACATCCAGAAGGCCCTGGCTGGAGGGGAGCGGGTGTTCGAGATTCTGGACGCCGAGGAAATCCAAGAAGAGCGGGAAGGAGAGGCTGAATTTCAAGGACCGCTTGAAGACCTCACCTTCGACAGCGTCACCTTTTCCTACCCCGATTCCGAAGCTCCGGCCCTGGATCAAGTGGACCTGCGGGTCAAGTCCGGAGAGCGCATCGCCATCGTCGGCCCCTCGGGTTCCGGCAAAACCACGCTGGTCAACCTCATACCGCGTTTCTTCCTGCCCGACTCCGGCCACATCCTGCTCAATGGCCGCGAACTGGACGACTACACCCTCAAATCCCTGCGTCTGAACATCGGGATGGTTTCTCAGGATCCTTTCCTCTTTAATATCTCCATTGCCGACAACATCGGCTACGGCCTGGAAGGGGTGGATCAGGGCAAGATCGAGGAAGCCGCCCGCATGGCCTTCGCCCATGAGTTTATCACCAACTTGCCGCAGGGATACAACACGGTTATCGGTGAGCGGGGGGTGAAACTCTCCGGCGGCCAGAAACAACGGCTGACAATAGCCCGGGCCTTGCTCAAGAACCCGCCGCTCCTCATTCTGGACGAGGCCACCAGCGCCCTGGACACGGAATCGGAGCGCATCGTGCAGAAGGCTCTGGAAAACCTCATGCAAGACCGCACCTCCATCGTCATCGCCCACCGCCTTTCCACGGTGCTGGGCGCGGACCGCATCGTGGTCATGCAGCGGGGACGGGTTTTGGCGGAAGGAACGCACGGCGACCTGCTTTCCACCTGCCCCCTCTACGCCAAGCTCTACCACATGCAGTTCTCCGAATCCGGCGAATGGGAACTCGCGGCGGAAGAGGACAAGAAAGCGGGAGAGTAGGGGGTGCGTCTCGACCCACGCCTGATTGGCGGACCACTCCATTTGGCTTATCGAGCTTGGTGCGCCAGCCTGCGTTTTCGGGAGGAAGGCTTTCAACCCACTCGCGAGTTCATTGAATCAGGCGGTAAAACGGTATTCGCTTTCTGGCACGATGAATTGTTTCCCATCCCCTATTATGGATTACAGCTTGACCTGCCATGCGTCGCTGTTGTCTCGCGGAGTCAAGACGGTGAATTTCTGAGCCAGGTGCTCCATCGTCTGGGGGTTGAAACGGCTCGGGGGTCGAGCCACCGAGGCGGCTTGGCCGCCCTGCGTGAAGCGGCCAGGCTCATGGACCAGGGACGCCACGCCACCATCACGGTGGATGGACCCAAAGGGCCTCGTCACCAAGCCAAGGAAGGAGCGGTCTACCTAGCCCACCGGGCCGGCGCGCGCATAACCCCGTTGCGGGTACGTTTCTCCCGAAGATACATCTTCCACAAGGCATGGGATCGTTTTCAGCTTCCTTGGCCCGGCAGCAGGGTGGATTTCCGCTTCGGCCTTCCCTACGCCGTGGAGATGGACAGGCTCGACGCTTCGACGCTCAAGCGGGAAACCAGCCGACTGGAGGAGAACCTTGCCGCTCTGGCCTGACGCATCGCCCCAGGTGCCGGTGCTTTGCTACCACACCGTCGGCGGCAACGGCGTGCCGATCGAACTATTTCAAGCGCAGATGACTTGGCTTGCCAAACGCGGGACACGTACTCTGGGATGCCGGGACTTGCAGCAGGTCGTTTGGAAGGGCAGGAAAATTAATTCTCCGGCAGTAATGCTAACCTTTGATGACGGTTTTCGTGACCTGCTGACTATTGTCGCCCCCATTCTTAGGAAGTACGGATTCAAGGCCCTGGTTTTCGCCGCCCCGAACCTTCTGCGCGCGGAAGGGGAGGAGGGAACCGCCGGGGAAATCGACTCCAACCGGGCTTTCGAGGCTTTCATGGAAAACGGCGACCGTTCGGCTTGGCTCTCCGCCAGGGAACTGCGCGCATTGGCGGGCGAAGGCCTCATCGAGGTCGGCTCCCACTCCCTCTCCCATGCCAAGGCCCCTGTATCAGCTGAACACGATGTGACGGACTTGCGCCATTGGAGTTACCACCCCTTTAGGGCTTTCGGTCGCGCCCCGGATCTGCGACCAGAGTTGGCCGGACCGGTTCACCTCGCCTCCTTGGGTCGCCTGGAGCAGGAAAATGAATTTAAAGCGCGGGTTGAAGAAAACCTGCGGAAGAGCCGCGAAATATTGTCTGAAGTCTCCGGGCACACTGTCTCCTCGTTTGCCTGGCCGTGGGGGGAGGAACCTGAGGAAGGCGCGGAACTGGTTGCCAAATCCGGCTACGAACTTGGTTTCACTCTGCGTCGCGGTTCCTGCCGCCGAAGTGACGCCCCCCATTCATTGCCACGGCGAGAAGTGAAGCGCCGCAAGGGTCTGCAGTGGTTCAAGCGCGAGGTCGATACACCCTGGTGGCGCGGATTGGCCGGGAGATGAGCGTGAAGGATTTGGCGTACGAACTTCTGGCCTTTGCCGGACGCCGCCAGTCCCTTGAGCGGCTGCACAGCCTTGGCGACGTGCTGGGCCGAGTCATGTGGTTTGGGCTCCCCACGCGACGGAAATTGGCAACCCGATCCGCCACCCTGCATTTGAGCCTGCCCAAGCAAGAAGCCGAAAAGGTGGCCAGGGCCAGCTTCGGCCATGCCGCGCGCTCCTTTTGCGAGATCATGGCCGCTGGCACGGCGGATTGGCGTTTTTTGAGCGAACGGGTACGGGTGGCGGAGCCCGAGCTGCTACGTTTGGCCAAGACCACTGACAGGCCGGTGTTGTTCGCCACCGGACATCTTGGCGCGTGGGAATTGCAAAGCTCCATCTTCAACCATTTTCAGGGCAAAGAGCATAATGTTGTGGTTCGGCGGTCCAAGGACCAAGCCATGAACATGGCCATGCACCGGCTTCGGAGCCGTCCCGGCCTCTCGGTGTTGCCGCACCGCAACGCCGTGCGTCCTGTGCTTCGTTCCTTCCGCAAAGGCGGCATGTGCGCCATGTTGGTTGACCACAACTGCACCCGCGACGAGGCCTTGTTCCTGCCGTTTCTGGGCATGTCGGCCGCGGTCAACTTCGGTCCGGCCCTGCTGGCTGTACGCGGTGACGCGCTGGTCATGCCCAGCGCCCTGGTTCGGGAAGGGGATGGCTACGTCCAGCGCTTCCTGGAACCGCTGGACACGCGGGAACTCCAAGGAGACCGACAAGAGCGGATAAGTCAGACCGCCTCTTTCTACACCCGGGCGGTGGAAAGCTTGGTGCGCCAGTACCCGCGGCAGTGGTTCTGGATGCACCGGCGCTGGAAAACCCGTCCTCCGGAAGAGGGTCAGAAAGGGTAGGCCCAGACCTGGCCATCCTCCGATTTGCGTCTCGCCTCGACCTGCTCCAGCCGTTGCTGCGCGGCCTCTTTCTGTGATTCGCGGTCCGCCGCTTTGATAACCGTGCCCAGCAATCGCTTGGCTGTCTCGTATTCCCCCTCCGTCTCCATGATGAGAGCCGCCCGGTAGAGGGCTGTCACGGCCCAGATGTTCTGTCCGGGATACTTCCAGCCCACACGCAGGTACCGCTCCAGGGCGGATTGACGCCTTCCCTGCGCTTCAGCGCCCTCTGCCATCCAGAACAAGGTTTCTGCCTGTTCCGCATCATTCAGCCTTTCTCGTTCGGCCCACAAATCATCCAGGACGCTCTGCGCCCACTCGTAACGTCCCTGACGCTGGGCCAACAGGGCCAGCTTGAGCCGCTTCACCGGTTCCAAACGGCCGGAGTCCATTTCCATAAGCCGCATGTAGGTTTCCAGCCCCTCCTTATTTCTGCCCAATTGGACCTGGAGCGCGGCCTTGGCCTGCAAATAGTCGGTCCTGGCTTCACCGGAGAGCTTGGCTTCATCCACTCGGGAGAGATAAAAGCCGGAAACCTGAAAGGCCCCCGCGTTACCAGCTTCTTCGGCCAGGTGGAGGAGGGCTTCCGAGCCGAGACGGGAAGTGGGGAAGAGGTAGCCGATTCGCTTGGCTAGTTCGATGGAGTTGTTGTCAGCCCAGGCCGCGCGGAGACTCGCAATGAGCAGGAGCTGATCGAGAGGGTGGGATGCGGAGCGGGATTGCAGATCCTCGTTGGAAAGCACGCTCCAAAAGGGGACATTGGCTTTGGGAAATACTCGCATGCCGGCGGATTCAGCCAGTATGGCGGTTAATCTGGCACCTGTCGTCCGTTCATCCTCCGTGCCGGTGAAGAAGCGCTCGGGATGCATGCCCAGTCCAATCACGGCGGCTACTTTGAGGGAGCGGGGAAGCTTTTCCAATTCGTAGGAGTCAAGATCGGGCAGGCGGACATTGCCAAGCTGGAAGGCCAGGGCAAGATCGACGTGGCGAAGCTTCTCAGCCATGACTTCGGAAAGAAGAGTGGATTCGAGTTCCTTCCCCACAAGTTCCCTGGCAGTGTCGGGTTCCAAGTCGGCTATACGGGACATGAAGCCTGACCAGGATGAGGACTGCGGAGCCTCAACCACCCAGTCGGCAGGATCATAGGGGCCAAGCTCGCTGAAATAACCTTCCCAGAACGAGGCGGGCTTGAGGAGGCCTTGTTGGCGGAAGGCGAGTCCGTCACCCGGTGTTTGCCCTGTGTGCAACAGGGTTATGAACGCCTCCCAGAAGCGGGAAACATGGGAGTTTGAAAGCTTGGTCAAAAGGCTGTCGGCTGATTGCCAGTTGCCCAAGGCGACCGCAGCCAGACAGCGTACGAGGGTCCTCCGATCCGATTCGGACACGAATTCGGTTGAAGCGTCTATAGGCACCGAGGAACCGGACGCCTTGAGAGCATCTTCCGCGGGGGTCCAGAAATCGGACTGTGGCCAAATGCGCCGTCCCTGGGCCATGGTCACACCAAGAAGGGAACGCTGAGAGCGGGCGACGTCCTGATCTCCAGAGACACTCATGCGCCAGAACCACACACGCCAGACGTCCTTCCAAACGTCTTGGACGTTCTCTTGGCGCAGTTTCTTCAAGTCGTCTTCGGAAGGCATGGGGCCCAGAGCCCGGGAGAAGGCGAATACGGCGTTGTCGAGTCTGCCTGACTTGCGGGCGGCTTGGCCGATGAGCCAAAGCCGTGTTTTCTCAAGTTGCTCATCCCGAAATGTCGCGTTTCCACGAAGCAGAGAGTGGGCTTCTTCAGCCCGACCCGAGTTGAGTTGAGCACGAGCACGGCGAAGGATGACTTCCGGAGTCTGTTCCCGTTGACCGAGTTCACGGGCCATGACGTCGTAGGCTTTGTATGTTTCGAGCCAAGCGGCGAAATCCTTGTCCTGAGCCGCCGTGACCTGGGCCAGCAACAGGACGATGCCGCACGCGGCGAGAAGTCGGGGCACGATATGTTCCTCCTTTCTTGGCAAGAGAATTCAATAGCAGTCTCGTATTCAGCAAGGCAAGAAGGTTGGTGCCAACGGAATTGAGGGAAGGAAGTTGCCGGGAGAGCGAATGCGATGGACGCCACTGGCAGCCAGCCATCCGGAGTCAAGGGCGTTTATGAAGGAAGCTCTCCACTCTTAAAGTTTACATAATTTACATTATGAGACTTACGAAAAGCCATGTGACAACCGGGGCTGTCCAGTCCTAAATAATATTTAAAAACAGAGTGTTGACAAAATAAATGTCTACCTTGATTGATTTGATGATCAATATGAAGTTTGATTTGACATTAATTTGTATTACATTCACCGTGCAAAAAAACCGGGGAATAAAAGCCCCGGTTCTTCCGTTGGAAAGCTTTCGCTCTTTTCCGGTCACTCAGTCAGCCTCTCTCGCCGAAAGCTTTCTCCCAATCTTCGTCAAACTGTTTAATACCGAGATCAGTCATGGGGTGCTCCGCTAATTGGAACAACACCCTGTACGGGATGGTGGCCACGTCCGCTCCGGCCAAAGCCGCCTCGATGATATGCATGGGATGGCGCACGGAAGCCACTAGTACTTCCGTTTCGAAGCCGTAGTTGTCGTAGATGGTCACGATCTGCTCCACCACGTCCATACCACGCTGCGACAGCCCATCCAGGCGGCCGATGAACAGACTGATGTAGGTTGCTCCGGCCTTCGCGGCCAAAAGGGCCTGAGCCGGGGAAAAAGCCACGGTAACATTGGTTTTGACGCCCATTTCGCTCAACTGCCGGACAGCCTTCATTCCCTCCATGAGCATTGGAATCTTGATGACCACGTTGGAGCCGTATTTGACCAGTTCCTTGGCTTCCTCAACCATGCCCCCGGCGTTGCTGGAGACCACCTCAAGGCTGACCGGCCCGTCAACTTCCTCGCAGATGGCCCGCATCTGGTCGCGCCAATCCCCGCCTTCCCGAGATAAAAGGGTGGGGTTCGTGGTCACGCCATCGATAAGGCCATATTCCTTGGCCTGCCTGATCTCCTCCAGGTTCGCCGTATCAATGAAGAAGCGCATTATTCCCCGACCTTCTTATTCCCGGTGGAACTGGCCTCAATCTGCTCGAGAAAACGGTCACGACATTCAAAACTACAAAATGTATGCACTTTCTCCCCCTGACGGACGCGGATGTCAGAGTCGACGGGCACATAGGTGCCGCAAACGGGGTCTTTCACCATTTCCCCGGAAGAGGCCATCTGGCGGGTTTCCTTCTCCTTCTTCTCCTCCTTCTTCTTTTTGTCGCCGGTAAAGAGGCGGTACAGGACGAAGGCGGCAGCGATAAATATGAGAAACTTCAGCATGGGATCTCCTGTGGACCGGGTTTACGATCAGGTTTGGTAGATTCGCCGTCCTTGCCGTTGAAAGTCAAGCCTGGCCAGCAATGCGGCAGCGCTTTCACCGTCAGGAAGAAGAATGTCCGGTGCTATTTCCACCAGGGGAATGAGAACAAAGGCCCGCTCATGCAAGCGGGGATGGGGAACTTCTAGCTCGGGAGTAGCTATGACGTCCTGCCTGTAGAGTAGCAGGTCCACGTCGATGAGACGAGGGCCGAACCGCCTCCCTTCCTCTCTTCCCATGACCCGCTCGACGGATTTGGCCAGGGTGAGGAGGTCGAGCGACGAGAGTTTCGTTTCGACCCGCAAGACCTGGTTGGCGAACCAGGGTTGGTCGCGGACAAGCTGCGGTTGGGTGCGGTAAATTGATGAGGCGTTGACCAAAACAACACCGGGCGCGGAAGCAAGCAGCTCCCGCGCCCGGTGCAGATTGGCTTCAGGATCGCCGATGTTGGAGCCCAGTCCGAGGTAGGCGGTTACGGACTCCACAGTGGTGCGCCTAGAGGTTTTCCACCAGGCGGGAAACGGCTTCGTCGAGCCGCTGGCCGCCCACTGTCAAGGCGATGCGGAAGTACCCCTCGCCCGGCTGGCCGAATCCCACGCCCGGCGTGACCACAACACCAGTGCGCTGCAGAATTTCCTTGCAGAACTCGGTGGAAGGGGCGCCACCGGGAACCTTGGCCCATACGTAAAAGCTGGCCTTGGGCTCCTCGCACTCAATGCCCGCCTTGCGCAGGCCGGCGACAACGGTGTCGCGGCGGTCCTTGTAGACCTTGCGGAACTGTTCGGCATAGTGGTCGCCCTTCTTCAGCGCCTCCACCCCCGCTTCCTGCACGGCCTGGAAGATGCCGGAGTCCACATTGGTTTTAATCTTGCCCAGTCCCTCAACCAGCTTTGCGTTGCCCACGGCCATGCCGATTCGCCACCCGGTCATGTTGTAGGTCTTGGAAAGGGAGTGGAACTCGATGGCCACTTCCTTGGCGCCGGGCGTCTGGAGAATGGACAGCGGCTTGTCCTTCTCATCGAAGTACAACTCGGTGTAGGCCGCGTCGGAAGCAATGATGGTCTCGAACTCCCGCGCCTTTTCCACCAGCCGGGCGTAGAAGTCCTCGGTGGCCACGGCGGCGGTGGGGTTGTTGGGATAGTTGATGAAGATCATTTTGGCCCGGCGCCAAGTGTCGTCGCCGATGGCTTCGAGATCGGGAAGGTAGTCGTTTTCCTTAAGCAGGGGAACGAACTGCACTTCCCCGCCGGCGAAATCGACTGCGGTGGGGTATACGGGGTAGTTGGGCGTGCAGACCAGAGCCAGGTCGCCGGGATTGAGGAACGCCAGCGGGAAGTGGGCGATCCCTTCCTTGGACCCGATCAGGCTCACGACCTCGCTTTCCCAGTCCAGGTCAACGTCAAATCGTCCCTTGTACCACTCCGCCACGGCCTGCCGGAAAACGGGCAGGCCGATGTAGGAGGGATACTGGTGGTTGGCGGGCTTTTTGGCGGCTTTGTACAAAGCCTCGATGATGAAATCCGGAGTGGGCATGTCCGGGTCGCCGATCCCCAGGGAAATGATGTCTACTCCCCTGGCCTGCACTTCCGCCTTGGCCTCGTCGATGGCCGCGAAAAGATAGGGTGGCAGCTTGGTAAGCCTATCGGCAAAAGGAAATTCTGGCATTCTGTTCTCCTTGCATCTTGGAGCGAATCGGGATTGTGGAACGAGAGGTGTAATTGCCCTCCATCCCCCTGTCAAACACGCTTGCGCGCCCCTGCGCCTTGGAGGTAGACCGGGTCCATGACAGAAGCCGAAACCTCCGCCGTCGGAAACCACCCCTGGATCGACCGCTATCTCGAATATCTCGTGGTGGAAAAGGGTCTGGCGGAGCATAGCCTTCAGGCATACACCAGGGATATTTACTCGCTGTATTCCTTTCTCACCAAGCGCGGCGGCTCTCTTGAGTCGGTCAACGGCCAGACGCTCCTTCTCTATCTGGGGGAACTCCGCGCCAGGGAGTTGGGCAGTCGCTCCATCGCCCGCCACCTTTCCTCCCTTCGCGGCTTTTTCTCGTTTGCCGCTGATGAGGGGTGGCTGCACAGCGACCCGGCGGAACTGCTCTCAAATCCCAAGCTCCCTCACAGCTTGCCGGAATTTCTCACCGTTGAGGAAATGGACGCCCTGCTCGCCCAGCCCGACCAGACTCAAAAACTGGGACTTCGGGACAGGGCGATGCTGGAACTGCTCTACGCCGCAGGGCTGCGGGTATCCGAACTCATATCCCTGAAGCCCATTGATTTTGACGCCCAGGCCGGCTTGCTGCGGATATTCGGCAAAGGAGCCAAGGAGCGGCTGGTACCGCTCTACCAGGAGGCACAGGACGTGCTGGGTACCTATCTCGCGTCTTGGCGGGGTCTTTTCGGGCCCAAGGATCAAGAGATTTTCCTCAACCGCTCCGGCCGCAAGCTCAGCCGCCAGGGTGTCTGGAAGCTGGTCAAACGGTATGCCGCACAGGCGGGCATAAAGCGAGAGATATCCCCCCATACCCTGCGTCACAGTTTCGCGACCCACCTGCTGGACGGCGGCGCCGACCTGCGTACGGTGCAGGTTCTGCTTGGTCACGCGGATGTGGCTGCCACGGAAATATACACCCATGTGCAGTCCGTCAGGCTGGCGGCCATTCATCACAGGTTTCATCCACGCTCAGGGTGATGGTACCCGGCTTCCTAGGAAAATAAGAAAAAAGAAAGTAGACTCGCTAGGATGGGCAAACAACGCGGCCGCAGACATTCCCGGCGCATCCAGGCCGAAACCATCATTACCGGACACACCAACGCGGACTTCGACTGCCTCGCCGGCATCGTGGCCGCTGGTCGGCTCTACCCGGGCGCGGTGCTGGTGTTTCCCGGCTCGCAGGAAAAGACGCTGCGCAATTTCTACCTGCAAAGCGCCTTCTACATGTTCAATTTCGTTCCGGCCAAGGACATTGACCCGGACTCCGTGAAACGCCTTGTCGCGGTTGACACGCGGCAGCGGTCCCGCCTGCCACACATCTCGGAGGTCCTGAACAAACCCGACCTCGACATCCACTTGTACGACCATCACCCTGACTCCGACGAAGACCTTAAAGGATCACTTGAAGTGGTCGAGAGCTGGGGGTCGTCCGCGGCAATCATTACTCTTCGCATCAAGGAAACCGGCGGCGACCTGACTCCGGAGGAGGCCACTGTCATCGGCCTTGGACTGTACGAGGACACCGGCACCCTGACCTTCAACTCCACCACGGAAAACGACCTCCTGGCCGCGGCATGGCTTCGCTCCAAGGGCATGGATCTGGGCGTCATCTCCGATCTGTTGTCCCGCGACCTGACCGCTGAGCAAGTGCGTTTGCTCAATATGCTTCTGGACAACGCCCAAACCCACGACATCAACGGCATGGAGGTGGTGCTTGCGGAGGCGGATTCCGCGGAATACGTAGGCGATTTCGCCCTGCTGGCCCACAAAATGATGGAGATGGAGCACATCCGCGTACTTTTCGCCATGGGCCGCATGAAAGACCGGATCACAGTGGTGGCCCGTTCCCGCTCCGCGGACGTGGACGTGGGCAGGATTTGCGAGTCCCTTGGCGGCGGAGGGCATCCCTACGCCGCGTCCGCCTCCATCAAAAACAAGACTCTGCACGAGGTGCGGGAAGAACTGTTCGCCCTCCTCTACTCCGAGATCAATCCGGAAGTGCGGCTGGCCGCCATCATGTCCTCTCCCCCCGTGACCATACTCCGCACCTCAACCATCGCCGAGGCTTCCGAAATCATGGTGCGTTACGGCCTCAAGGCGCTTCCAGTGCTGGACAGGGAGGACGGAGAGGTTGTCGGCCTCATCGAACACGAAGTGGCGGACAAAGCCCTTTCCCACCACTTGGGAGAAGTCCAGGTGCGGGAATACATGGGCCGTGACCTGATCATGCTGCCACCCGAAACCGATCTATACAGGGCCATGGAGCTCATTCTCGCCCAGCGCCAGCGGCTGGTGCCGGTTGTGGACGATGGCTCTCTCGTCGGTGTGGTTACACGCACGGACCTCATCAACATCCTCGTTGAGGAGCCCGCCCGCATTCCGGAAAAACTTATTCCCGAGCGCAAGCGGGAGAGAAGCATCAACGGGGTGCTTCGCGACAGACTGCCAGAGGAGGTGCAGCAACTGCTTCGATTGGCCGGTGAAATGGGCGAGGGAATGGGCTACCAGACCTACGTGGTCGGAGGCTTTGTGCGCGATCTGCTGCTGGGCAAGCCTAACTTCGACGTGGACCTGGTGGTCGAAGGAGACGGCATTATTTTCGCCCGACGCCTGGCCGCGGAACTTGGCGGCCGGGTCAAGGCGCACCAAAAGTTCAAAACGGCCGTGGTCATCCTGCCCGACGGCCGGCACGTGGACGTGGCAACAGCCCGGTTGGAATACTACGAATACCCGGCCGCGCTGCCCACTGTGCAGCTTTCATCCATCAAAATGGATTTGTACCGCCGCGACTTCACCGTCAACGCCCTTGCTGTACGGATCAATCCGGAGTCCTACGGCAAGCTGGTGGACTTCTTTGGCGCGCAACGCGACCTCAAGGACAAGGTGATACGGGTGCTCCACTCCCTCTCCTTTGTGGAGGACCCCACGCGCATACTCCGGGCCGTCCGCTTCGAGCAGCGCTTCGGGTTCACCATGGGCGGGCAGACGGAGCGCCTCATCAAAAGCGCCGTCAATATGCAATTCTTCCAGAAGCTTTCTGGTTCGCGTATTTTCAACGAACTCAAGCTGATCTTCAAGGAGCGGCGAGCCAAGGCGAGCATCCTGCGCATGGAGGAACTGGGGCTGTGGGGGCAATTGCATCCTGATTTGCGCGTCACCCCGAAAATGCGGGAAATGCTCGACAGCTTGGAAGAGGTGCTTGACTGGCGTCGGTTGCTTTACCTTGCCGAGCCCGAGCCGGAACCCTGGAAGGCATGGCTGTTGTGCCTAGTGCGCGACCTGGACGCGGATGGTGTGGATGCCCTGGTGGAGCGTCTCAGCTTTTCCAAGCGTGATCGCAAGGAGTTTTCCGACCTTCGCGCCGCGGTCAATGAAGCCTTTCATGCCATATCCCGCTGGATCGGCAAGGAAGGCCCCCTCTCCGAATTGTATTTCCTGCTTGAAAAAGTTCCCGAGGAAGGGGTTCTCTACCTCATGGCCCGCTCCACACGGGAGGAAATACGCAAGGGTATTTCCCTGTATCTTTCCAGACTCCGGGAAGAGGGACTGGACATTGACGGCGAGGACCTCAAACAGCTCGGCGTCCCTCCCGGCCCCCGGCTGGGTGAGATTCTGCGGCTCGTGCAGGCGGCCAAGGTGGACGGCCGGGCGGATTGCCGCGAAGAACAGCTTTCCCTGGCCAGGCGTCTGGTCTCGGGAGTGGAGGCCGGTTGAGCCCGCCGCCCTTGCCCTTCGGGGCTGGCGCGTGTATTGAATCCCTTTTCGCGCCATGCGGAGAGAAGAAATGAATCAGGAAAGATACATAGCGGTCATCGGCGACGGCAGCCACGCACCTCACGCTGAGCAAACCGCCAAGAAGCTCGGCCAAATGCTGGCGGATGCGGGATTCACCCTCGTTTCCGGAGGCCTCAAGGGCGTCATGAGCGCGGCCAGCGAGGGGGCCCGTGAACGGGGCGGGCACACCGTTGGCCTTTTGCCCGGGCTGGACCGCGAGGACGCCAACGAATTCATCGAGGTCCCCGTGGTCACGGGACTCGGCCATATGCGCAATTTCCTTGTGGTGGCCAATGCCGATCTGGTCATCGCGGTCGAAGGAGGCTGGGGGACGCTCTCCGAGCTGGCCCTGGCCAAGAAGATCGGCAAGACGGTCATCGCCATCGGCCGCTGGAGTTCAATCGATGGGGTTCTCCCCGCTGACGATCCGGCCATGGCGGTCGACCTCGCCAAAAAGTGTTTCGCGGAGGAATATTAATGGAGGTGCTTTGGGCGCCCTGGCGCATGGACTACATTCTCGGCCCCAAACCGGACGAATGCGTCTTCTGCCTGCCGGAAACCACCGAAGAAGACGAGGAAAGGCTTGTGCTCCACCGGGGCGAGCTTGCCTACGTCATCATGAACAAGTATCCATACAACAACGGCCATCTCATGGTCGCTCCCTTCAGGCACGCGAGTTGTCTGACGGAACTCAGCCGCGAGGAAGCCAACGAAGTCATGGAACTTGTCACACGCAGCGTCGACGCCCTGAACAGGGCCTTTTCCCCGGAAGGCGTCAACGCGGGGCTAAACCTCGGTGATGCCGCCGGAGCCGGCATCGCCGCCCACCTGCATTTCCAGATAGTCCCCAGGTGGAACGGCGACGCCTCGTTTATGGCTGTATTCGCTGAAACACGCGTCATCCCCGAACATCTGCTCGCCACGTACAACAAGCTCAAGCCGTT
This sequence comes from Desulfohalovibrio reitneri, assembly GCF_000711295.1. Taxonomy (NCBI): domain Bacteria; kingdom Pseudomonadati; phylum Thermodesulfobacteriota; class Desulfovibrionia; order Desulfovibrionales; family Desulfovibrionaceae; genus Desulfohalovibrio; species Desulfohalovibrio reitneri. The sequence goes on from NZ_JOMJ01000003.1 coordinate 1,049,588, forward strand.
TTTTTAAGCCTTTCAAGCCAAGGAGAGAACCATGCGTTACATCAAGGTCCTGCTGCTCGCCCTGCTCTTCGTCGTGGCCATGATTTTCTTCATACAGAACACGCCGGTTCTCTCTCAGGATATTCAGCTCAAGCTGGAAGTCCTGCAGTGGAAGTGGGTTTCCGTGCCCATGCCTATCTACCTGTTTGTTCTCATCGCCTTTTTGGTGGGCGCCGTGCTGTCCACGCTCTACTTCCTTGTGGACAAGATTCGCTCCGGCTCGGAGTTGAAAGCCGCCCAGTCCAAGGCCAAGCGGCTTGAAGGCGAAGTGGCCGAACTGAAGAAAAAGCAGGAGACCGCTTCCTCCTTCTCTTCCTCCAGGCCGAGCTTCGGCTCTTCCGCCACCCCCGCCGCCGGTTCCTCGGATTCCTCTGGTGAGGACGAGGAACAATCCGGGGCCTAACGGACCGGAGACGGCATGGCGCCGTGGTCTTGTTTTCGGGACATCTTCGGGGAGGGGGCGGAGCACGAGGGGCTTGGCCTCCTGCCCACCAGCGAGGGATATCCCGATCCTTCCCGGGACACTCTGGCGGCCATAGGTGAATTGAGCCGGGCGGTGGAGAGCAACCCGGACGCCTTTGAAATCTATCTCGCCCTGGGAAACCTGTTCCGCTCCCAAGGAGAGCTTGAGCGGGCGGTCCATCTCCGCGGCAACCTCATATCCAAGCCGGGCCTTGAGAACCATCTCAAGGCCCGGGCTTTTTATGAACTCGGGCGCGACTACAAACGCGCCGGCTTCATGGATCGCGCCCTTGAGGCGTTGGGAAAGGCCGAGAAACTGGCCGACACGGATCCGATCATCCGCTTCGAGCTGGCTCGGCTGTATGCGGAAACCGGAGAAATGCGGCGAGCCGCGGATTTGTACGGCGAACTCGGGCACTCCCTGGCACAGGCTCACTACCTCGTTCGCTTGGCAGGAGAACGCTTCTCGCGCGAGGACGAGCAAGGCGGACGGGAGTTGTTAGACAAGGCGCTGGAGGTCTACCCGGGCGCGGTGGAAGCCTGGACCGAGTTGCTGCTGCTCGACTTGCAGACAGCCTCTGGCGAGGACATCGCGGAGAGGCTCCGCGCGGCGCTTGGGGAAGTTTCCGTCGACCTTCGTTTTGTCCTCCTGGAAATGCTGCTTCGCTTTCTGGACGACGGGGTGGGTGCGCCTCTGGATCAGCGGGCCGCGGAGCATCTTCTTGACGTGCTCCGCGAACGGGAACCAGCAGCCCTCATGGAGTACTATTCCGGGCTGATATCCCTGCGCTGCGGCATCCGCGACGAAGGGCTGGACAGGCTTGAGCGGGCCGTGGTTTTGCAACCGGATTTCTGGCCCGCGAGATTGGAACTGCTCTCCCTGACCCTGCCTGAGCAGGGAGTTGGTCCCGTATTGCGTGAGCAGTTGGACTTCTTCTTGTCCACGGCAAGGGCTGTCAAAAGATACGTTTGCCGTGTTTGCGGCCTGCGCAATCCCGGTGTGTTCTATGTCTGCCCCCGCTGCCAAAGCTGGCATTCCATCGGCTTTCGAATGCGTTTGAGCGAGTGATGACGTCAAAGACCAAGCTCACCCCCATGTTCGAGCAGTACCTCCGCATGAAGGAGGAACACCCGGATTCTCTGCTCTTTTTCCGCATGGGCGACTTCTACGAACTTTTTTTCGAGGATGCGGAAACCGCTGCCAGGGAACTGCAGATCGCCCTGACTTCCCGCAACCCCAATCAGGAGACCAGGGTGCCCATGTGCGGGGTGCCCCATCACTCCGCTGACAATTATATCAGCCAACTCCTGGGCAAAGGATACAAGGTGGCGGTCTGCGACCAGGTGGAGGACCCCAAGGAAGCCAAGGGACTGGTCAAACGGGCCGTGACCCGGGTGATGACCCCGGGTACAGTGACCGAGGAATCCAATCTCGACGCCAAAGACCACAACTACTTGGCCGCCCTGCTTTTTGACGCGGGCTCCGGCACCGGAGCGGTTGCCTGGATCGACTTCTCCACCGGCCAATGGAGCGGGTTCGAGTCCCGCAGCGAACCCGTCCTATGGCAGTGGCTGCAGAAAATGGACCCCTCCGAGGTTTTGCTTGCGGCCGGCACCGAGCCGCCAACCCAGTTCGCCGCTTCCGTGCGCGGGGCAACCCACGTGCCCCCCGGGGCCTTCTTCGACCGCAAGGGGGCGGAGCGCAAACTCATGGAGGCCCAGGGGGTGACGGATCTGTCCGTGCTGGACCTGGCCGACAAGCCCCAGCTGGTGCGTGTTCTGGGCGGCCTGCTTACCTATCTCCGGCAGACGCAGATGCAGGACCCCAACCACCTGGGCACGTTCCAGCCCCTGAACCTGGGCAAGTTCTGCATCATTGACGAGATCACCGAGCGCAACCTGGAAATCTTCCGCACCCTGGATGGACGAATAGGTAAGGGAACCCTGCGTCACGCCGTGGACCAAACCCTCACGCCCATGGGCGGCAGACTGCTGGAGGAGCGGCTGAAGCGTCCCTGGCGGGACCCCGCGCCTATACGGCGGAGTTTGGACGCGGTGCAGCGCTTGGTGGATCGGCCGGACCCGCGGGCGGAACTTCGCTCACGACTTGGTGAAGTCTTCGACCTTGAGCGACTCTCCACGCGCGTTTTTCTGGGGCGGGCCACCCCCAAGGACTTGGCGGCCCTGCGCCACAGCCTGAGCCTGCTTCCCGGTCTGGCCGAAACCCTCCGGCGCGAGGCGGACGAATCTCCCCTGCCCGAGGCCATGGCCAAGATGGATCGGGACTGGGACGACATGGCCGACATCCGCGAGCTGCTGGAATCCGCACTGGTGGACTCCCCCCCGCCGGTCATTACTGAGGGGGGGCTCTTTCGAAAGGGGCATAGCGAGGAGCTGGATGAGCTGATCCGCCTCACCGACGAAGGCGAGGGGCTTGTCTCCGAACTGTTAAGGCGAGAGCGGGAACATACAGGCCAGCCCAAGCTGAAGCTCGGCTTCAACAAGGTATTCGGCTACTACTTCGAGCTTTCCCGCAGCCAGGCTGGCGAACTGCCCGGGCGGTTCAACCGACGGCAGACGCTGGTTAACGCGGAACGATTCATCACCGACGAACTCAAGGAGCTTGAGGAAAAGCTGCTCAGCGCCTCGGACCAGCGGCGCGACCTGGAATACTCCCTGTTCATCGAGCTTCGGGAAAAGCTGGCCCGCGTTCGACCGCGATTTCTGGCCGTGGCCCGGGCCGTGGCAGAACTGGATCTCTGGCAGGGACTGGCCGAAGTGGCGCACTGCCAGGACTGGACCCGCCCAGCACTCACCCCGGAGCAGGAACTCCGCGTGCGCTCCGGCCGGCATCCCGTGGTGGAGGCGGTGCAAGGCCGGGCCGGATTCGTGCCCAACGACCTGTCCATGGAGCCCGACTCGCGCCTTCTTATCATCACAGGGCCCAACATGGCGGGCAAATCTACTGTATTACGGCAGGCTGCCCTCATCGCCCTGCTCGCCCAGGTAGGCTCCTATGTGCCAGCCTCAGAAGCTACCGTGGGACTGGTGGACCGCATTTTCTCCCGTGTGGGCGCCTCTGACAACCTGGCCCAAGGACAGTCCACCTTCATGGTGGAAATGACCGAAACGGCCCGCATCCTGCGGCAGGCCACCAAACGCAGCCTGGTTATCCTGGACGAGATTGGCCGGGGAACCGGAACGTTCGACGGCATGGCCCTCGCCTGGTCCGTTGTTGAGGAGCTATCCAGGCGGGGAAGCGGCTCCATCCGAACCCTTTTCGCCACCCATTACCATGAATTGACAGTGCTCGAAGGGCATGTGGAAGGGGTGCGCAACTACAACATCGCGGTCAAGGAATACAAAGGCGAGATGATCTTCCTGCGCCGACTGGTCCCCGGCCCGTCCGACAAAAGCTACGGGGTGGAGGTTGCCAAACTCGCCGGAGTGCCGCACAACGTGGTGCAGCGCGCCAAGACCATTCTGGGGGAGCTCGAGCGGTCGCGTGGCGAGGATTCAACCGCATCCCGCGCGGCTTTTGCCCGCCAAGCTCTTCTTCCCGGTCTGGCGCCCCCTGTGGAGCCGTCCGGGGATGGTACCGGCGACGAGGAACACCCCGTCCTGTCGGAATTACGGGGTCTCTCGGTTGACGGTATCTCGCCCATGGCAGCGCTGCAACTCATCTATCAATGGAAAGACAGGCTGGACACCCAATGAGAATGTTTCGCTTCGCCCTGCTCCTTCTTTTTGTCGTGGCCCTCCTGGGCTGCGGGGCCAAGAAGCCGCCACGTGTGGCAACCGGTGAGGACATCTTCACGATTCAAGGAGCTACAGCGGTGCGCCAAGGGCCATGCGCCCTTCTGACAGCCCGCCTGGAGGGGGCTGTGGAACGGCTGGATTCCGTGGCCCTGCGAGTTGAGGACATGACCCTGAGCTGTCCCACCTGCCCGTTCCAGCCGCGCGAGCGATACGTGTACGAACTGGACGACCCGCGCCTGAACTTGGCGAATGGTCGCCTCGAACTGAGTTACTGCGGGCTGGAAGGTGGCAGGGAATACCGCTTCCAGCTTGAGGGAGTGAATGAACTGCGAGGTGTCACTCCGGGTATTTCCCAGGTTATGGCGCCCGGCACCGCTGACGAAAAAACACCTTGAGGAGCAATTTCGGATGAATCATTTCCAATACCGCGACGGAGTCCTGCACGCGGAAGAGGTGCCGGTGCGCACCCTTCTGGAGGAGTATGGTTCCCCCCTGTACATTTATAGTTCTGCCACATTCCGCCGCCATTTCAAGGCGTTCGATTCGGCCTTCGAGGGGCTCGACCACCTGACCTGTTATTCGGTCAAGGCTAACTCCAACGTCCATATTCTGAAGATGCTCGGTGAGATGGGCGCGGGCACGGACATCGTCTCCGGCGGGGAATTGCACCGGGCCATGGCCGCGGGTATCAAGCCAGAAAAGATCGTTTACTCCGGCGTGGCCAAGACCGCCCTTGAGATTAGACAGGCGCTGAGTGCGGGCATTCTCATGTTCAACGCGGAATCCCTGGACGAACTGCGCCTCATCGATTCCGTGGCCCGCGACATGGGTAAAGTGGCTCCGGTCGCCCTGCGGATCAATCCCGACGTGGATCCGCAGACCCACCCCTACATCTCCACAGGCATGAAAAAGAACAAGTTCGGCCTGGACATGGAGACCGCTCTTGAAGGGTACCGCCTGGCCAAGGACGCCGAGGGGCTGAACCCCATCGGCATTGATTGTCACATCGGCTCGCAGCTCACCTCCATCGCCCCCTTCCTGGAAGCCCTGGACAAGGTGCTTGCCTTTGTGGAGCGGCTCAAGGAGATGGGGCTTGAATTGAGCTACATGGACCTCGGCGGCGGCCTGGGGATCACCTACGACGAGGAAGAGCCACCGCATCCCAAAGAGTTCGGCCAGGCGTTGAGCGAACGGCTCAAGGGTGTGGGGTTGAAGATCATCCTCGAGCCCGGGCGTGTCATCGCGGGTAACGCCGGTATTCTGGCATTCCAGGTTATCTACACCAAGGAATCCGAGATCAAGAAGTTCCTCATTGTGGACGCGGCAATGAACGATCTTGTCCGTCCTTCCCTGTACGGCTCCTACCATCGCATCGCCGAAGTGGAACCCAAAGGGAGACCGATGGAGACCGTAGACGTGGTCGGCGGCATCTGCGAAACCACAGACTTCCTGGCCAGTGACCGCGACCTTCCTTGGGCTGAACAAGGCGAATACCTGGCAGCCTTTTCCGCAGGGGCGTACGGCTTTACCATGGCCTCGCAGTACAACTCACGGCCAAGGCCGGCCGAGGTTCTGGTGGATGGTGACTCCTCGCGCCTCATCCGCCGCCGAGAAACCTACCAGGACCTCATTGCGCCCGAAACCAACTTGTAACGAGGCTTCGAAAGAGTACGCGCAAGGCCCCGGCTCCAAGCTTGGAACCGGGGCCTTTCACCTCTCCAGGGGATGAGTCTCTCAAGGACAAAGCGGGCTAGTCATCCTCCTCCCCTTCTCCGGACAGCTCGTCCACGACGTTGAGCAGCCCCTCGGAGAGGAGTTCGTCAGCCACGATGTTCAGCAGAGGTTTGTACTTGCCCTCCTGAACCTGGCTCTTGAGGCGGGCTATGCGTTCGCCCCGCTCCTCCTCGCTTTCCAGTCCACGAGGTATCGCGGCATGCGCGTCTTGCCCAGGATGCCAGTCTTCCATGCTTGTATCCCTTGTCATTACCTATCGGGATACGGGGTCGGCATCTTTAGGCTGAATCGCCATCGCGAAAAGGCATGCGAATTGGGAGCAATGCCTTGGAACACACGCGCGCCGGGGATTTTCCAGGGAAACGACAAAATACCACGAAAGAAAAAAAGGACCCGGAGTTATCCGGGTCCTTTTAGGGAATATATGGTGCGGAAGGGGGGACTCGAACCCCCACGGCTTGTGGCCACTACCCCCTCAAGATAGCGTGTCTACCTGTTCCACCACTTCCGCGGTCCATCTTACTGAGAAGTCTGCTCACCGCCATCGGTTTCGGAGTCCTCGAAGAGAACCTCGGGCTTGGGCTGGTCCTCGTCTTCTTTCACTTCCTCTTGGGAGGCGGGCATGCTGCGCATCATGATGGAGTCGTTGGACAGGGCCTGCACACCGGTGAGCTTGTTGTAAGCAAGGGAGGTGAGGAGAAAGGCCACCGCCAGAAACGCGGTGATCTTCACCAGCAGTCCTCCGGCGCCGCCACCCCCGAAGGCGGACTCACTGCCGCCGCCGAAGATGACGCCCATTCCTTCCTTGCCGGTTTGCAGCAGCACCACGGCGACGAGGAAGAGGCAGATGATGATGTGTATGGTCAGAACGAGTCCGCTCACGAAAAAATCCTGTGCGCTTTTGCGGATGATGTCATCAGGCCGGCACAATGCCGCTGAAACTGTCCGCTGCCAAAGAGGCGCCTCCTACCAAGACTCCGTCAACATTGTCAAGCTCCATTATCTGTTCGGCATTGGCTGGCTTGACGCTTCCACCATAGAGAATAGGTATCTGGTCGGCGGTATTGCCCAGTAATTCCCTTAGCTTGACGCGAGTCTGCGTGTGGGCTTCGGAAATCTCCTCCGGTCCGGCCACTTCGCCCGTGCCGATGGCCCAGACGGGTTCGTAGGCCACAGCAAGGCTTTCCGGAGCCACGTCTTCGTTCACTCCGGCGAGTCCGGCCTCGAGCTGCCGGGAGATGACTTCCTCGACCTTGTCGGCCTTGCGTTCCTCCAGCTTTTCGCCGATGCAGAGCACCATGCGTAAGCCCTTTTGCAGTCCAAAGGCGACTTTTTCCCCCACCAGCTCGTCCGATTCGCCAAATACCCAACGGCGCTCGGAGTGTCCGGCCAGAGCGTAGGAGCAACCAAGATCCAGCAGCATTTCCGGGGAAACTTCACCGGTAAATGCGCCTTCGTCCTTGGGGTGGAAATTCTGCCCCCCCCAATAGTAGCCGGGCCGCCCGGAAAGGACCGCCGCCACGGCCTGGATCGCGGTGAAGGGGGGGAAGATGAGCACCGAACGATCCCCGGCCAGCTTGCCGTCCAGCAACCGCACAACCTCCCTGGCCGTTTCCTCGGCCTCGGTGGCCGTCTTGTGCATCTTCCAGTTGGCGGCCATCAGCTTTTTCATTGGGAACACTCCCGTAGCGCTTTGAAGGCGGGCAGTTCCTTGCCTTCGAGAAATTCAAGAAAGGAGCCTCCCCCTGTGGAGATGAAGCTGAACCTGTCCGCCAATCCGGCCTTGTGCACCACCACGTCGGTATCGCCTCCGCCCACCACGGTGGTGGCGCCCTCCAGCTTGGCCATTGCCTCGGCCAGAGCCAGGGAGCCCTTGGCGAAGGCGGGGTTTTCGAAAACGCCCATGGGGCCGTTCCACATGACAGTCTTTGCTTTGCCGAGCACGGACTGGAACTTTTCAATGGTTTTCGGACCTATGTCCAGGGCCATTTTGCCGTCCGGAATGGCAGAAGCATCCACAGCTTCGCCGGGATTCTCGTCCTCGACCGATTCGCCCAGAACAACGTCCACGGGCAGATGGACCTTCACGCCCTTGGCCTCGGCCCGCTCCAGAATGCCTTTGGCCGCGTCCACCAAGTCACGCTCCACCAGAGAGGAACCGGTTTCATATCCCTGAGCCAAGAAGAAAGTATTGGACATGGCTCCGCCGATGATCAGTTCATCCACCGTGTCCAGAAGGTTTTGCAGCACCTCCAGCTTAGTGGAAACCTTGGCTCCGCCGGACACGGCTACATACGGATGCTCGGGGTTCTGCAGGGCTTCTCCCAGGTATTGCCACTCCTTCTTCAGCAGCAACCCTCCGCAGCATCGGTCCATGAACTGGGTCACGCCCACGTTGGAGGCGTGGGCCCTGTGGGCCGTTCCAAACGCGTCGTCCACATAAACCTCGGCAAGGGAGGCGAGGGCTTTGGAAAATCCGGGGGCATTGGCCGTTTCGCCCTCATGGAAACGCAAATTCTCCAACAAAAGGATACGGCCGGGCTGCAGTTTGGACGCCATGTCGGCCACTTCGTCCCCCACGCAGTCGGGGGCCATGAGCACTTCCGTGTTCAACAGGTCGCCGAGATGTCCGGCCACTGGTTTGAGGGAAAGCTCCGGCACCGCCTTTCCCTTGGGCTTGCCCATATGGGAACAAAGAATCAGGGCGGCACCCTGCTTCAGGGCGTGTCGGAGGGTGTCAAGGCTTTGCACAATCCGGTTGTCGTCCTGAATGACGCCGCCCTTGATGGGAACGTTGTAATCCACCCGTATGAGCAGCTTCTTGCCCGCGATGTCCATTTCGTCGATGAAGAGCATGAAAGGGAGCCTCGCTCGGTTTAAGAATTGATGGTAAGCCGCATGAGCAACGCGTCTTCCCCCGTGTCGGGGTAATATCCCTTTCTCCGCCCCACCCGGGAGAATCCGAAGGAACTGTACAGCCCCACCGCTGGCGCGTTGCTCTCCCGAACCTCCAGCAACATTGATTGTATGCCCATTTCCTTCGCCGTTTGCAACATCCCACCCAGCAGATGGCGGCCCAGGCCACCGCCCCTGTGCTCTTCGCGCACGGCGATGTTGATCAACTCCCCTTCTCCCGCTACGGCATAAAACGAAGCATATCCCACTAGATTTTCCAAGCGGTCCAACAGACCGTAGACGTGCAGCACCCCCTCCCGCAACCCCAGGGCGAGCTGTTCCTCGGTCCAGGGATGGCTGAAGCAGCCGCGTTCGAGTTCGGCCAGACGCGGGGCGTCTTCTTCCCGCATGCGCTCGATTCGATAGTCCCGACGTCTTGTCTTGTCCGTGTTCATGGGCTAATCTGGTATATCTTCACTGCATTCGTCAGGTCCATTCGCATGCGAGACGAACCTCCAGACGCCGCCTCCGGGCCACTATCCCCTGACGATGAATTCATCGACGTTGTGGACGAGAACAACGCCCCCCTGGCTGTTCTGTCCCTGCGCGAGGCGCACCGGCAGACGCTTTACCACCGTTCGGTGCTCGTCCTTGTCTACAATTCACGGGGCAAGGTATTCCTGCAGAAACGTTCCCTGGGCAAGGATCGCTACCCGGGCAGATGGGACATTTCCGCCACCGGACATGTGCGCTCCGAGGAGTCGCTGCACGACGCCGCCGTGCGTGAATTGTACGAAGAACTCGGCATCAGCGTTTCCTCCCTCAGGCGAGTGGGCGAGGTCGAGGCCGGACCGGAAACGGGTTACGAATTCGTGACCCTGTTCTCCGCCGGCGTGGTCTCCACCGTTCTTACGCCAAATCCCGATGAAGTCCTGGACGGCTACTTCTTCGACGACAGCGAATTAAGCTGCCTGGTGGAGCAATTCAGGGAGTTGCTCACACCTGGGTTGGTCCATTTCTGGGAAAAGGGGCTCATTTTCGGGAAGGCCGCCGAGGCTTAGGCGTCCAGGAGGAGCAATTCGCTCAATTCCCTGTGTATTCGCCCGTTGGTGGCCAGGATTTCCTTACTGCCGAAAGCGTACGGTGTCTCCTCCCGGAAAGTTGAAACGCGCCCGCCTGCCTCTTCCACCAGCAGCCATCCAGCGGCCGTATCCCATGGGTTGAGGGCGTATTCGTAGAAGCCGTCGTACCTTCCGGCCGCGAGATAGGCCAAGTCTATGGCCGCGGAGCCGGGACGACGCACTCCCTGGACGATGACGAGCAGCCGCCGGAGATGAGCCGTGATTTGGTCCACGTATTCTTCGATCGCATAAGGAAAACCGGTGGCCACCACGCTCTCCTGCAGAGTCTGATTATCCGTAACGCCGATGGGGCGGCCGTTGAGGAACGCCCCACCACCTCGGGACGCGGAGAATATCTCGCCAAGCATGGGTGCGTGGATAACGCCGAGCTCCACCCTCCCCTCTCGCCACAGGGCGATGGAGGTGGCCACGAACGGAAAGCCGTGGGCGAAGTTGGTCGTGCCATCCACCGGGTCGATAACCCAGGTCAGCTTCGAGGCGTCGGCATCCGGGGCGGTCTCCTCGGCAAGAAAGTCAGCCTCTGGCAGCAGCCCGGCCAACCCTTTCTTGAGATACTCCTCCACCCGCACGTCGGTTTCCGTAACCAAATCGATGCGGCCCTTGTGGCGCACGTCTTTGGTCCGGTCCCAGTCGTGGCGTATGATCTCCCCGGCCCCTTCGGCCAGGTCGATCATGCCAAGGAGAATGGCGGCGGAATCGACCATAGGAAACTAGTTGATGAAGACGCCCTTGAACTTATCCTCGCTGGACATGGTGCGCCCCGTTCCGCGCACGACGGTGGTCAAGGGGTCCTCGTCGATGACCACGTGCAACTGGGTCTCTTTGGCGATGAGCTTGTCCAGTCCCTTGAGCAGCGCCCCGCCGCCAGCAAGCAACAGGCCGTTGCGGGCAATGTCGCCCACCAGTTCGGCCGGGGTTTTCTCCAAGGCGGTCCGGGTAGCCCGGACGATGGTGGTCACTGGCTCGTGGATGGCCTCGCGGATCTGCCCGTCTTTGATGGTCACTGATGTGGGCGTACCGTTGACCACGTTCTTGCCCGGAACCTCCATGGTCAGTTGCTCGTCCAAGGGATAAGCGGAGCCTATGGCCATCTTGATTTTTTCGGCCATGTTTTCGCCGATGAGAAGTTGAAACTGGTCCTGGAGATAGCGCTGGATGGATTCGTTGAGCTCGTCGCCCGCTACACGGACGGACTCGGCATAGGCGATGGCCGAGAGCGAGATGACCGCCACCTCGGTTGTGCCGCCGCCTATGTCCACCACCATGTTGCCGATGGGCTCCTCGATGGGCAGTCCCGCGCCGATGGCCGCGGCCATCGGCTCCTCCACCAGTTTCACCTCGCGCGCGCCCGCCTGTTGGGCGGACTCGATGACCGCCCGCTTCTCCACCTGGGTGATTCCAGTGGGCACGCAAATCACGATCTTGGGCTTTATGATGTTCAGCCCGTGGATGACCTTGCGAATGAAGAAGGAGATCATGGCCTTCGTCACCTCGAAGTCGGCGATGACGCCGTCCTTGAGGGGACGCACGGCGCGGATGCGCTCGGGAGTGCGGCCCATATACTCCTTGGCTTCCTTGCCCACGGCGATAATCTTGCCCTCGCGGTTGTCCAGGGCCACTACGCTGGGCTCGTTGAGCACGATACCGTCCTTGCCGGTGAACAGCAGGGTGTTGGCCGTGCCGAGGTCCATGGCCAGATTCTTGCCGAGAAAGCCGAACAGACGGTTGAACATGCAGATTCGCTCGCTTGCTCAGGAGGGGTGGAGGGAAAAGGGTGAACGGAAAACGCTCATATTGGGATTAGGTAGTATGCCCAAGCTCAACCGGAGGTCAAACGATTTTTAAGATACAGGTTTTCAAGGAAAAGCGAAACATTCGAAGCCGCCATTTCCAAAAAGGTCCTCAGGCCGTCGTCAACGCAGCGCGGCCGCTCGTCCGCCAGCACCAGCACCCCGCGGGTTTTTTTGTGCACCAGCAGAGGCAGGCAGGTGAGACTGTTAAACGGCGCGGTGGCGACCTCCTTACCGAATAACGCGGTCTTGGACGCTTTTTCCCTGCCGCCTGCGAATACAGGGGAATTGTGCTTGAATACCCAGCCGATTGTTCCAGAATTCATGGAAAAGGCGTTGCGCTCCACGTTGCCCTGGAACGGGTCGCAGGTGGCCCCCTCCAGGAAGTAGCCGCTGCCCGTATCGTCTCGAACCGCCAGAAAGCAGCACCCCATGCCTGTTGTCTCCGCGAGAATACCTAGCAGGGACTCCAGGAAGGAGGACCAGCGAAGATGCTTCTCGCGAAGGGCGAAAATGGTTTCCAGGGCCCGGTAGTACCTGTGCTGCTCAAAATCCGATTGCATGCGGCAGATGTCGCGGTTGAAGCCGGAGATGAGCTGGGCGAACTGGTGGAGGATCTTCTGGTCCTTGTCGCTGAAGGAATAGGTGCGCTTGCTGTCCAGGCACAAGGCGCCCTCCCCGTTATCCAGCGGGCAACCCATGAAGGCCCTGATGCTGGCTTCTTCGCCAGGCTCGTAATAGCCGAGCACGCCGCGTTTCTGATCGAAGTTGTTGATGAGAAGCGGTTTTCGATTGCGAATAATCCAGCCGGCCAATCCCTGCCCCGGGGCAATGCGGGCGCCGCAGCGCACGCGGTCGGAAAGGCTGAAGAAGGCCTGCAGTCCGAACTCCTCTTTTCCCTCCGGGAGAAAGAGGACCGCCGAGTGGGCGTCGAAAACATTGCAAATGATGCCAAGCAGGTGCTGGCAGGTATCCTGAACAGGCATGATATCTTGAGGCCGTCCCAGGGGCGGCGGGTTCGCGTCCATGGTGTCGCTCGGTCCGCGCGGCTATGCCGCCGTCGCGCCGAAGCAACGTATCACATGGATAGAAAAAAGGCGAAGGAGGTGTCAACGAATCCCCGGAAAAGTCGGCTCTCACGGGGGTTTTGCGGCCAACGTCTTTGACATTCCGCACCGTTCGATGTAAAAAAATGTACTTTATCCTAATTTGCGCAGAGTGGACATGCCCTTTTCCTGGGAAAACGCATTCACGGAAATACCCGGCCTCAAGTGGACGTCGCCCACAGAACTCTCCACCGTCCGCAATATCACCACCATTGGCCGCCTAAAAACATTTCTCGATCGTATCCACATCAGGCACTGCCTGCTCAAGCCGTATTTCGAGACCGAAGACTACCCACTGGTCGATCCCAGGTCGCTCCTGCCTTCCTTCGAGCCAGAGCTATTCGAGTACAAGGAGCTTCCGGGCTACCTGCTGGTGGCCTTCGAACGCCCCATAAATTCCTTCGAGGAGATCTTCCAGTTCGACCGTCTCCACAACATCATGGACGACACCCAGGGCGGAGCCAGCGACAGTTGCCCGCTGGAAAACACCGTGGCCGATCACAACCTGGCCACCATACGTTCCCGCCTGCCCAAAAAACTGCAGGAGCCCTTTCTGGAGCGCTTCAGCGGCCGCGACATCTCCTACTTGGAAAATTATCCAGCCATGCTGGACTTTCTTCTGGAGATGGACCGCGCCCACGTGCTTTCCACCGATCCCAACGGGGAATTCTACCTCTCAGGCATCTACGGGTCGCTGCCAGCCGACCTGGACGCCGAAATCAAGCGCTTCGGCCTGCGTTTGGGCAAATTTTCCCCGGGCGACAACTGCCGGTACGAGCGCAACCGGTTGTTTGTCTACCAATTCCTCATGGAGTTGTACGGCTTCTCCATCGTTTCCGAACGGCGCACCGCGGCCGCCCTGTTCTCCCGCCGCCTGTTCCGCATGGGAGAACGTTTTCTCGTGCGGGTGCAGGGCCAGTCGGATCGGACCATCACCACGCTCTATTCCCACCCGGACGCCAAGAGCTACCCCCGGGCGGAGAAGATCGCCCTGGTGCGCGTTGAAGAAGACCAAAAAGAAGCCATTGAGCAGCTCTCCGAAGGCGGCTTCTTTGTTGACGAAAAAAACCGGGCCGTCCTTCTGCGGGCGGTCTACCGGCAGCACAAATTCAACCCCAAGAACGTACGCCAGGACCGCGCCCTCTCCGTGTTGCGGCAGGAGATCATTCATCCGGTCACGGGCGAGGTGCGTCAGGACATCAACATTCTCAAGGACACCTACAACATGATCCTGCGACTTACGGACATTGTGCGCGGGGAGTACTCCGGCTCGGTGACGTTCAAGCGGCAGGAGGTGGTGCACAACACGGAAACCGCGGAAAAAAGGCTGAAGTTCCTCTATACGTGGCTTTCCAAGCACCAGCGCCGCATTATCGGGTATTCGGACGAGTTCTACGCCAAGGTTATTAAGGTTTTGGATTCCTATCTCCTCTCCCCGGAGAATTTCGAATCCTTCAACACCCTGCGCGACCTCTACCAGGATGTCTGGCGGCGCTACAGCTACATCCAGCAGGCCCGCAAGGTGAAGGTTCTGGAGGACCTCCTTGAGCGGCGCTACAAAGGACGGAAAATCGGGTACCTTGACCAATTCTCCCTAATGAACGAGATTCTGGGCGACCTGAAATTCGAGATCGTCAACTACTTCGATGAATTGGTGAAGAATGTCCTGGACATCGGAGAACAGGCTTTGGCGGACAGCTACGTCATCCGCCGCTACGTCAAGCCCCCTGTTGACGATCTCAGCGATTACGGCCGCAAGGTCCGTAGACAATATGGCCGACTGGTGGCGCTTCTGGACGAGTTCTCCTCAATCCGCAAAACGCGCCAGGAACGTAGTGGCGTGTTGCCGATTTCAGCCCCCCTCTGAGTTCCATTGCCCCCGGGCAGCATTTGGCCCATACTTCCCACTTGCCTGTTAACCAAAGGAGCACGAATGGCCGCCTTGAAACGCACTCCGCTGGCCACCTGGCACACTGAAAACGGTGCCAGGATGGTCGATTTCGCGGGCTGGGAAATGCCCGTGCAGTATGAAGGCATAATCAAGGAGCACAACCATACCCGCTCCCAGGCCTCCCTGTTCGACATCAGCCATATGGGTGAGTTCCTGGTTTCCGGTTCCGGTAGCCTGGACGCCCTGGACAACGTCGTCACCCAGAATCTCTCCACCCTGGGCGTGGGCAAGTGCCGATACGGCTTCATGCTCAACGAACGAGGCGGCGTCATCGACGACCTCATCCTCTACCGCCTGGAGGACCAGGAGTTTATGCTGGTGGTCAACGGGGCCCGGGAAGACATCGATTACACCTGGATTTCCAGACACCTGCCCGAAGGGGTGCAGTTAAAGAACGTTTCCGGCGAAACCGCCAAGATCGACTTGCAGGGCCCCCGCGCACTTGAAGCCCTTGAGGCCGGCCTGGGTGGTTCCTGGGGATTCCTGAAGTATTTCAACTTCACCAAGGCGGAGTTCGAGGGATCTTCCATGCTTGTCTCCCGCACCGGCTATACAGGGGAACTGGGCTACGAGTTGTACCTCCCCTGGAATCTGGCCCCGGCACTTTGGGAGCGGTTGGCCGCTGTGGATTTTGTTAAGCCGGCCGGGCTCGGAGCTCGGGACACACTCCGCCTGGAGTTGGGATATCCCCTGTACGGCCAGGACATTGACGAAGAGCACACACCCATCGAGGCCGGGTTCGGATTCCTCATGAACAAGGAGGCCGACTTCATTGGCAAGAAGGGGTTGGATACGGTCAAGGAAAAACTGGTCCCTCTGACTATCGAGGGGCGGCGCAGCGCCAGGACCGGTGATGAGGTCCGTAAAGCCAGCGGAGCGCCTGTGGGGCACGTCACTTCCGGCGCGTTTTCCCCCAGCCTGGGCCACGCCATCGCCCTGGCCTACGTGGAGGCCTCCCAGGCTGACAACGCCGCCTTCGCGGTGGCCACGGCCCGCACAGAACTTGACGCCAAGCGCACCGAACTGCCCTTCTACAAGGAGGGCACGGCCAGAACCAAGACGGGGTAATGCCGCCGCGTTTCCATCTTCCGCCCGAGCACTGGCGGGATCCATATGTCCTGCCGGATTCCGAGGCGCGGCACCTGACCAAGGCGCTGCGCCTCGGGCCGGGCGACGTGGTCGAACTGTTCGACGGCCATGGCCGCCAAGGCCGTTTTTCAGTTTCCAAGGTGAGTAAAAACGAGGTTTCCCTCGACCTCATCGGAGTGGAGACCGTCCCCCGGCCGCCGCTGCGCACCACCCTGGCCTGCGGCTGGACCAAATCCTCGCGCCGCGGATGGCTGCTGGAAAAGGCGGTGGAATTACGCGCGGACCGGGTGGTTTTCTGGCAGGGACGGCGCAGCCAGGGACCAGTTCCTCCCGGTCCCAAGGCCACGTGGCTGGACAAGGCCGTGGCTGCGGCCAAACAATGCGGCAATCCGTGGCTCCCCCGAATCGAGACACTCTCCGGAGGCTCCGCCGAGGCCGCTGGATTGGCTGGCGAAGCCGATCAGAGCTTTGTGTTGTGGGAAGAAGCCAAACAAAAAGACCTGTTTGATCCCCTTCCCCAGCCCGGAAGCCTTCTTCTGGTGGTGGGTCCCGAGGGCGGACTGGATCAAGAGGAGGCGCAGACCTTCATGGACTCTGGGCTACTGCCCGTCAGCCTTGGACCGAGCGTCCTGCGTTTCGAGACTGCCGCGATCCTGGCTCTGGGAATGGGGCACATGGCCTGCGCCAAGCTGGAAACGACCATGACCGCCGCCCCTGCGGCGGACACCCGAGAGCTGCAAAAGGACCAGGGATGAAAATCGAACTGGAACGCAACGCGCCTCTTCCCGAACGCATTCGCCCGGCCAGCCTCGAAGAGTTCATCGGGCAGCGTCATTTGCGCGACCGCATCCAGGCCCTTTCCACGGCCAAAGACCTTCCATCCCTGCTCTTCTTCGGCCCGCCGGGGTCTGGAAAGTCCACCCTGGCACTACTTCTGGCCCGCAAGACCGGCAAGCCGTTCAAGCGCCTTTCAGCGCCCGAGACCGGACTGTCCGCCCTGCGCAAGGAGATCAAAGGCGTCGGGGTGCTCATCCTGGACGAATTGCACCGTTATTCCAAAGCGCAGCAGGACTTCTTCCTTCCCTTGCTTGAAACCGGGGAACTGACGCTGATTGCCACAACCACGGAAAACCCTTCGTTTTCCGTGACCCGGCAGTTGCTGTCCCGGTTGCACGTGCTCAAACTCCGCGCGCTGGATCAGGATGAACTACGGGAAGTCGCCGCCCGGGGCGCGGACGAGTTGGGGATGGAGCTTCCCGGCGACTCGCTCGCCTACTTGGCGGCCATGTCCGGCGGAGACGCCCGGACACTTCTCAACCTGGTGGAGTACGTGGCCCGGTTGCCGGAGGAAAAGCGCGGAGCCAAGGCTCTGGAAACCACCCTGCCGGAGATGGTGGTACGCGGGGATCGTGGCGGCGACAGCCATTACGAACTGGCCTCGGCCATGATCAAATCCATCCGCGGCTCCGATCCGGACGCCGCCCTCTACTACCTGGGCTGTATGCTGGAATCGGGCGAAGATCCCCGCTTCATCACCCGCCGCCTTATTCTTTCCGCCTCGGAGGACGTGGGACTGGCCGACCCCAACGCATTACCCATGGCGGTCAGCTGCCAGCAAGCCGTGGAATTCGTGGGCATGCCCGAAGGGTTCATCCCCTTGGCCGAGACAGTGGTCTACCTCGCCCTAGCGCCCAAGAGCAATTCGACGTATGCCGCCTACAGGCTGGTGCAGCAGCAGATTCGCTCGGAAGGCCCCAGACCGGTCCCACTGCATTTGCGCAACGCGTCCACCAAGCTGCAGAAGGACTGGGGATACGGCCGGGGCTACAAGTATCCCCACGCCTATCCCGAAGGATGGGTGGACCAGGAGTACTTGCCCCAGGAACTGACCGGCAGGACTTTCTACCAGCCCAAGGAACAAGGCTTGGAGCCAAAAATCAACGCCTGGTACAACGCCATTCGCAAAAAACGCGAACGTCGTGGTGGGGAACGTCCCGCAAAAGACAAGGATCGCAAGTCCTGATTCGCTGGATCAGGCGCAGCCGCTCAGTTCTCTGATCAACTCTCCTTTCACCCGTTCAGCCTCTTCCGCCGCCACCTGGCAGGTTCCCACCTGCCGGTGTCCTCCCCCTCCGAAGCCCTGCATTATCCGCCCGATGTCCGCTCCGCACCCCGGAGCGATTATGCTGTGCCCGGCGGTGAAAACGACATTTTGCCTCCCCCTGCCCCACATGGCCTGCATGGACACCGTGCACTCGGGGAACAAGGCGTAGACAGCGAAGCGATTGCCGGAATAGATGGTCTCCACGTCCCGCAGGTCCGTGATGACGAGGTTGCCTTCGCGGCGGCTGTTCTCGAGCAGCATTGCCTGGTGGCGCTTCTCCTGGCTGAAGTAGCGTTTCGTCCTCTCTGCCACGTCGGGCTGGGCCAGGATTTCCCCGATATCCATAGACCGGCACCAGTCCACCAGGGACATCATGAGATCGTAGTTGGAGACGCGGTAGTCGTGAAAACGACCCAGTCCGGTGCGCGGGTCGGTGATGAAGTTGAGCAGCACCCAGCCGGTGGGCGATGCGATGTGCTCCCGGGCGAGATCGCCCGAATCGCAGCGATCCACCCAATACATCATATCCTCGAAACGGTGGGGGAACGTCTCATGACCGCCGTAGTAATCCCAGATGACCCGGGCGCAGCTCGGCTCGTCGCGGCTGGCTCCGACGAATTGGAGATCGCGGCGCAATCGCTCCCGTTCGCTGGAGTGGTGGTCGAACCACATGCCGCACCCCGGCGCGTAGGGCACGTTGGCCAGGATATCGTTGGCCGTGACCTCAACGCTTCCGTCCTGCACGTCCTTGGGATGGACGAAACGCCACTCGTCCATGATCCCCGCTTCCTTGAGCAAAACCGCGCAGACCAGTCCGTCGAAGTCGGAACGGGTGAGCAGCCGCATGGTCCATCTCCGCGAGTCAATCCAGGCCGTACTGCTTCCGCCATTCGTCCAAAAAGAGGATGGCCGTGTCCAGGGGGGATAATTCGCCCTGGCGATTACGCACGGCCCAGACCAAGTCGGCGAAGGAGACACTCCGGGAAAGGCCAAGGCTGTCCAGCAGACCGGCAAGCTCCCCGGCCAGTTCATCCGGCAGTTCGTCCCGGGCGGCGTGGTCAGTGGATAGAGCCGGCCAGCCGGGCAGAACACGCTCGCAGAACGACAGCAAGTCGGCCATGCGGTGTTCGTAGGAGTGTTCGGTCAGTACCCGTTCCCGGGCGCGTTGGGCCATTGCCCGGCGTTCGTCCTCATGACGCAGGTAATAATCGATTTTTTTCCGAAGCTCGTCGAAATCACCGAACCTCGCCACTTCGTCAGCAGCGAAGGCTTCATCCAGGAGGCTTCTCTGGTCCACAAGCTGAAAAGCCCCGCAGGAAGCCAGCTCAAATGTGCGCGGATTGACGAAATCCCCGCCGGAAACCAAGCGGTCCGCCTTGATGGATGAATGGAGATTGAGGTTGATGGCCGAGGCGTTGAAAATCTTCACGCATTCTTCGGAGGATACGCGTCTGCCCCCGAGCTGCACCGCCTTCTCCAGAACCGGATCCCCATCCCACTCGGTTCCGAAAATGCGCAGATCGTGCCCCAGAAGACGGCGAAAGGCGGCTCTGCGATTAGGGTATCCCGCTCCCATGAACGTCACATCACCGCCCCATTTACGGCGCTCGGGCGGCGACAACTCCATGGGACAATGGAATTCGGGATCGGCGGCCAGAGGCAGGTAGACCACGTTTTCCTGGCCGACTTTGCGAAGCTCCGAGAAAAACGGTTCCTTCTGGATGACCGCGAATACGTCGTAAAACGGGGCGTAAGCCTGCCAGTAGGTGAAAAGGCGGAAATCCTCCACGAACCACATGGCCGTGGCCACACGGTCGCGGCGCAGCCGCTTGAGGGCTTGGCGGGAAAGCGGGGCCTGGGCCATGGCCAGCACCAGGTCGGGAGCGAAGGACTCCACTTTGGCCAGCACGGCCTGGGAAACGACCTGTTGCAGGTAGGAGTTCTGCAAGTGCTCCGCTCGCTGTTCGCCCACCTTGAGGTTGCGCAGGGCCTCGTAGGTTGGGTGGAAATCCGGCCCCTCGAAGGTTTCCACCACATGCCCAATGCGCGACAGGGCATCGCGGCAGAATCGGCCCACAGGCAGGGAGCCGCCGTACAGGGGCAGGATAAGTAAAATACGCAACCGTCTCACAGGCGCTCCTCGCTGAATTGGGGCGGCAGAGCCATCCAGTCCCGTTCCATGTAGAACCGCTGAGCCACCTCCGGAGCCGGAGTCGGGGCCACTCCCAGGTGAAAAGAAAGAAATCTCCGGAAAGCGGCACGTTCCTTGGCCCAAAGGGCTTCACCGGCCATGGGCTCGTAGTCCGCGCCCAACCGGTCCAGGCTGCTGGCCAGAATCGACACCCCCCGCACCTCCTGGGAACGCCCGCTGAGCGCCTTGAGGAAGTCATGGGAAGCGAAGGGTTCAAGACAACGCACCCCTTCGTGACAAGGGGCGTTTTCAAGGCATGGAGCGCATTCGGTCCCAGCCTGCCAGACCCGGTGTCCAGTTCCGTACGGACCGGTTTCCCATGCCCAGGCCGATGACAGGAAAACGGCCTCAACAGGCACGCCGAGATGCGCGGCCAGGTGCATGGTCCCTGTGTCCGGGGTGAGCAAGGCGTCCAGCCCGCTCAGGATGTCAAAAAGCCCGGCCCAGTCGGTCCGTCCGGCCATGTTATGGCATTTTTCCCTGACGTTCGGTGGCAAAAGGGATCGCAATTCAGTCCCGGCGCGCGCTTCGGAGGCCGTTCCCAACAGGAAGAGTTCCCCCCTGCCTCTGGCCTGCCACAACGCCGCCGAGGATCGGGCCAGAATTTCCGGTGGGAGGGAGCGCCGTTGGTTGCGCCCGGCCAACACCACCCCAACGCCGCCGCCACCGGGTTCCGCGCGCGGGTTGACCGATTCGGGCGCGACCGGCTCCTTGGCCAGATGCGCCCAGAGATCGATGAGATTGACCGCCGAAGGTCCCCGGCGGCGGGTCCAGCGAAATGCCAATTCCAACAGCCGGTCCTTGTCGCGCTGTCCGGAACGGTTGCGGTACCCGCGCACCCTCTTTTCGGGGAACATCCTGGCCAGGGAGAAATTGAGCCCGGAATAATTGAGGTTGTAAACCTCGCTGAAATCCAGTTGGGACAACTCGCGCAAAACGGGCAGATTTTCCATGGCTGTGAAGCCCGGGCCGCCTCCTCCGGCGTTCGTGCCGTGGGCGCGTATTGCCTGGATACAAGCTTTGGGATAGATGAGCCGTGCCAGTTCCGCCAGCGATCGGTCCACCAGAATGTGGACCTCCGCGCGGGCGGCCAGGGTGAGGTACAGCCTCTTGCACTGGACGAGGTCGCCGAAGCGGGCGAGCTGGATGATGAGAACGCGCTGCACGGACGGGGGATTCGATGTTGACGTTTTCCCCCAGACTACGTGAATCGAGGACAAGCGGCAAGGAACTCCGGTGATTTACGCTTTCCACGCCTTTTGCTAGGATGCTTCGCCTTATGGGATACTACCCTGTTTTCTTGGACTTGACTGGCAGGACATGCCTCGTGGTCGGCGCGGGCAGCGTGGGACGGCGCAAAATCGCCGGTCTTGTCGACCGCGAGCCGACCGAGGTGCTGGTGGTCGATCCCGCCGGCCCCGGCGGGGACATGGACGAACTGCTCTCGCGGCCGGAAGTCCGCTTTGAAAAACGCCCCTTCCGGGACGAGGACCTCGAGGGCCGCTTTCTGGTCATCGCTTCCACGGACAACGAGGAACTGAACTGGCGCATTTCCGACATCTGCCGGGAGCGCGGCATCCTCTGCAACATCGTGGACCAGCCGGAAAAGTGCAGCTTCATCGTTCCGGCCATCATCCGCCAGGGCGACCTGACACTGGCCGTGTCCACAGGTGGAGCGAGCCCGGCGCTGGCCAAAAAACTCAAACGGGAGCTTGAGGAGTACATCGGCCCCCACTACGGCTCCTTCCTCATGCTCATGGCCCGGCTCCGTCCACTGGTCATCGGGCTGGACAAAGGCACGGAGCACAACACGGCAGTTTTCAAGCGGCTCGTCGCGTCCGACCTCATGGAAGCGGTTGCCGCCCGTGACGAGGAGCGCGCCAGGGTCATCCTGGCCGAAAACCTCCCCGAGGAACTGGCCGAGGAAACCGCTGAGTTGACCCATGGACTTTTCTAGCTTCATTCACTGGCTCGTCCTTGGGCTGTACGCCGCGGCCACGGTCTGCATCCTGGCGGGCACCCTGCACGGCCGATCCAGCATCAAGAGCCTCGGAGCCTGGCTGACTGCCGGCGGCTTTGTTCTGCATGCTCTGCACTTGGTATTGCTGGTCGTCGTGGGGAAGGCCATCAACGCCCCCTTCTTCTTTAGCCTCTTTTCCTGGTCGCTGCTGCTGGTTTTCGCCCTGCTTTGGAGGAAGCTGCGAATCGGCTTCCTGGGGATGGCGGCCACTCCGCTGGCCCTTCTGATTTACACGGCCTCCTTCGCCTTCACCAATCTCAAGGTCGAAGTACCCAAGGAATACGCCACGGCGTTCTGGGGCCTGCACATCGGTTCTCTGTATATTTCCATGGGTTTACTGGCCATGGCCTTTGGCGCCGGGCTGGCCTTCATCTACATGGATTCCTCCATCAAGCGGAAGCAAAAAATGAACGGCATCCGCAAGGAAATGCCGTCCTTGAGCACGTTCGACGCCGTGAACAGAGCCACGGCCATGATCGGCTTTCCCCTGTACACGCTAGGCTTGTTCAGCGGGTTCGTCTGGTCCGGCCTGACACGCGGCATGGTCTTCACGGGACATCCGCGCGAAGTGGCAGCCCTGCTCTCCTGGCTCTTCTTCGCCTTTTTCTTCCATCAGCGTCTGGCCCAAGGGCTGCAAGGCCGCCGCCCGGCTCGCCTGGCCATTTGGCTCTTCATTTTCACCATGGCCTCCATGCTGGCCATCAACCTGTTGTGGCCCACCCACCACAGCCTCGTACAGACTCAATCGTGAAGCAGGATATCGTTCTCATCGGCCTCAACCACAAGACCGCGGAGGTGGAGGTACGGGAGCGCTTCGCCCTGAGCGGTGTTCAAGAGATTGAACGGCGGCTTGTGGGCGGACCCGTGCGCGAAGCCTTGGTGCTGTCCACATGCAACCGGGTGGAAATCCTGGTTGTCGGTGAACCCGACGCCGAGGAAAAGGCTCTGGCGACATGGGCCGAGACCTGTGACGCCTCCCCCGATGATCTCCGGTCCCATGTTTACATTCACCGCGATCTCGAGGCCGTTTCCCACGTATTTTCCGTGGCTGCCAGCCTCGACTCCATGGTGGTGGGCGAACCCCAAATCCTGGGGCAACTCAAAGATTCCTACCGCGCCGCCGTGGAAACCGGCTCGGCGCGGGTGGTCATCAACCGGCTTTTGCACAAATCATTCTTCGCCGCCAAGCGGGTCCGCAACGAGACCCAGGTCGCCTCCTCGGCCGTGTCCATCAGCTACGCCGCGGTGGAACTGGCCAAGAAAATCTTCGGCGAACTGAAGGGCAAGCGGGCCATGCTCATCGGGGCGGGTGAAATGGCCGAGTTGGCCGCCCAGCACATGCTGCGCTCCGGTGTGGAACACATCACCGTGGTCAACCGCACCCTGGCCCGGGCCGAGGAACTGGCCGCCCGCTTCCAGGGCGCGCCCGCGCCCATCGAGGACCTCTACGACATGCTGCCCCAGGCGGACATCGTGGTCACATCCACCGGCAGCCCAACGGCCGTAGTCACAGCCAAGGAAATGCGCCCGGTACTCAAGAAACGGCGCAACAGCCCCATGTTTTTCATCGACATTGCAGTGCCCCGCGACGTGGATCCGGACGTGAACATGCTAGACAACGTCTATCTCTACGACATCGACGACCTCAAGGAGGTGGTCGAGGAGAACATGGCCTCGCGGCGCGAGGAGGCGGACCGGGCGCGCGAAATCATCGAGCAGGAGACTACGATCTTCGCGGACTGGCTTCGCTCGCTGGATTTGCATCCCACCATCCGCGACCTCATGGAATCCGGCGAGGATCTGGCCCTGCGCGAGTTGAGCAAAACGCTGCGCCGCCTTGGGCCCAAGAGCGAGGAGGAACGCGAGGCCCTGGAGACCCTGGTTCTCTCGGTGGCCCGCAAGCTCTACCACGAGCCGGTGCGGTTTTTGAAACGCCGGGCCATGGAGGAAGGCGCGGCCGAGCGCTTCATCGACCTGGCCAGGCGGATGTTCAACCTCGACGACGAGGAACCGCCCGAGGACGCCCACGCCGACCGCAAGCGGCATGGACAGGACACCGGCCACACAAAATCAGGCAATTGCGAGTAAACCATGCGCTATTACGTTATCGATGAGTTGGCCCAGGAAGACGTCGCCAAGGTCTGCAAGGCCATGGACAAGCGCGACATGCAAGGGGCTATCGCCGACATCTACTATCTGCATCCACCTGCCGAACTCCTGGACGAGGAACAGACCGAGCACCAGGGCTGCGGGCCGCATGTCATGGTGCTGGAAGTGGAGGAAGGCGAACTGCGCCTTGAGCTGATGGTGCGCGGTCGCGGACGCATGCGCTGCTCCTGTGTCCGCTACGCCTCCCCCGAGCAGCGGCAATGGGCCATGGATTACCTGGACCGCTTCATCAGGGAACAGGACATCTCGGTCTGATGCCCCCCCCGCGCTCCCTCCAGGACCTGCCGCCCAAGGCGGCGCATTACTGCCTGGGCGTGGAGCGCTTCATCAGGGACGAATTGCGAGCCGACCTCTCCGGGGCTCGCGTCCTGGTCGCCTTCTCCGGCGGCCTGGATTCAACCGCCCTGCTCCTGTCCATGCGTTATCTGGCCGGCAGGCTAGACCTTGATTTACGGGCGGCCCATCTGGACCACGGCTTGCGGTCGGAGTCAGCGGCCCAAGCGGAAGCCTGCGCCGCTTTCTGCGAGAAGCACAGCGTTTCGCTGTACAGACACCGCCTGGAACTCGATCCGACCTCGAAGGGCCTCGAGGAACGCGCTCGTTCAGCGCGGTACACCTTTCTCGAGAAAGTCCGGGAAGAAACCGGGGCCTCCTGGATTCTCACCGCCCACCAGGCCGACGACCTGGTTGAGGACGTGTTGCTGCGCCTGGTGCGCGGCACGGGATGGCCCGAGTTAGGCGGCATGCCCGGCCGCGACGAGAAGCGGCGCTTGCTTCGCCCTCTTCTGGCTTCCCCCAGGCGCGACCTTCAAGTCTTTCTTGAACAAATCGATGCGAATTGGCTTGAGGACACCTCGAACGTTAGTCTCGAACATCGTCGCAACCGGTTTCGCCATCAGGTAGTCCCACTCCTTGAGAAGGAAAATCCCAACCTTTCCGAAGCCGTGCACAGGCTGTGGAGCTTGGCGAGATGGGACGAGGACTTCTGGCGGGAAATGGGTGAGTCGGCTGTTCCCGCTAACAACCGTGACGGCTCAATCCTACTTGCCGCAGAGGAGTTGGCGGCCGCGCCGCGCGCCTTGCGGCTGCGGCGGTTCAAGGCGGCGCTGGAGGCTCTGGGACCCGGGCAGCCCCTGATGCGCAACCTCCTCAATCTCGACCAGGCTTTTCTGGAGCGTCGCACCGGCTCCACCATCCAGTTTCCCGGCGGTAAGATCGCCGAAGTCAAACGGCATGTCGTCTGCTTCAGCCGAACGCCGGATTCCGCTACGTACAATGACTGAAACGCCTCACACCTCCCCGGGCTCGTTGACAGGTTGCGGGCTGAGGGGTAGAGAGAACGGGCTTGTGAAAATTTCCACAGGAGGAGACGATGAACATACTCATCTTCGGACCCAACGGCAGCGGCAAAGGCACCCAGGGCTCCCTGGTCAAGCAGAAATACGATCTGGACCACATCGAGTCCGGCGCCATCTTCCGCAAGCACATCGGAGGCGGCACCGAACTCGGCAAGCAGGCCAAGGAGTACATCGACAAGGGTGAACTGGTGCCCGATGAGATCACCATCCCCATGGTGCTCGACGTGCTGCAGAACGCCAGCCCCAACGGCTGGCTCCTGGACGGCTTCCCCCGCTCCATCGAGCAGGCCAAGAAGCTCTGGGAGGCCCTGCAGGAAAAGGGCGAGAAGCTTGACTTCGTCATCGAGATCCTCCTGCCCCGCCAGACCGCCAAGAACCGCATTATGGGCCGCCGCCTCTGCGCCAACGACCCCAACCACCCCAACAACGTCTATATTCCGCCCATCAAGCCGGACGGCGACGTGTGCCGGGTATGCGGCGGCGAACTGACCGCCCGCTCCGACGACCAGGACGAGTGCGCAATCGACAAGCGCCACGACATCTACTACGACGACAAAACCGGTACCCTGGCTGGCGCCTACTTCTTCAAGGATATCTGCGCCCAGGGCAACTGCACCTACATTGAGTTGGAAGGCGACAGGCCCATCGACGAGATCAAGGACCAGCTGCTCGCCCAGTTGGACTAGGACTCCCCCAACCAAGCAATCTCAAGGGGAGGCTCCGGCCTCCCCTTTTTTTATCCCAATGAGCCAGGATACTACCGCCAGACTCTGCATCACCTGCCCCGACCGCCCAGGCATCGTGGCCGCCGTCACAGGTTTTCTTTTCAGCCACGGGGCCAACATCACCCAGCTGGACCAACATTCCACCGATCCGGAAGGTGGTGAGTTCCTCATGCGTCTGGAGTTCCAAACTCCGAAACTGGACATGGAACTGGCCAGCCTGCGTGAAGCTTTCCAGCGGGAAGTCGGAGAGCGCTTCGAGATGCGCTGGCGAATAAACCAGGCCGCCTGGCGCCGTCGGGTCATGTTGTTCGCCTCCGGCCATGACCACTGCCTGCTGGAACTGCTTTGGCGCTGGGCCAGCGGCGAGTTGCCATGCGAAGTGACCGGCGTCTGCTCCAACCACCCCACCCTGCGCGAGCCCGTGGAGCGCTTCGGCGTGCCTTACCATTATGTACCGGTGGGCGATGGCGGTATGCCCGAGGCGGAAGAACGTCTGCTCGAGCATGCCGCGGGCTGCGACATGCTGGTGCTGGCCCGCTACATGCGCATACTCGGCCGGAGCTTCATAGAGCGGCTGGGCGCGCCCATCATCAACATCCACCACTCCTTCCTACCCGCCTTCGCGGGAGCCGATCCGTACAGGCAGGCTTTCGAGCGCGGGGTGAAGATCATAGGCGCAACCGCCCACTACGTCACCGAGGAGCTGGATGCCGGACCAATCATCCACCAGGATACGGCCCAGGTGACGCATCGCCACTCGGTGGAGGACCTCAAGGACGTGGGCAGGGACCTGGAACGACAGGTGCTCGCCCGCTCCGTGCGCTGGCACCTGGAAGACCGCATCATCCGGCACGGCAACAAGACCGTGGTATTTTAGGACAACCTCTCTCTCACGATTTCGATACGCCGCGGAGAGACCGCGCCCGGTCTGGACTTACTTGCGCCAGAACTCGGGGATGAAGAGGATGATGATGGTGTAGATTTCCAGCCTTCCCAGCACCATCAGTAGAATCAGCACCCATTTGGCGAAATCCGACATGAATGCGTAATTATCCGTGGGTCCCACAAGGCCCACGCCGGGTCCGATGTTGCCGATGCAGGCCAAAGAAGCCGCGAAGGAGGACATGACGTCCACTCCGGTGGCGGCCACCGTCAACGCCCCCAGGGCAAAGAGCAGCAGCCAGAGGATGAAGAATCCCCAGATGCCCCGCGTCACATCGTCGGAGACCACCTTTCGCCCGAACTTGACGTGCAGAACGGCCCGGGGATGTATGAGACGCATGAGTTCCTTGTAGGACGACTTGACCAGCAGCATGAGCCGCATGACCTTCATGCCGCCACCGGTGGAGCCGGCCGACCCGCCCACAAACATGAGGAAAAGCAGGATGATCTGACACAGCGGCAGCCACAGCTCGTAGTCGGCCGTGGCGTATCCTGTGGTGGTCAGGATGGAGGCCACCTGGAAGGAGCCGAAGCGCAGGGAATCCCAGAACGAATCATATGTGTCCCCGTAGGTGCAGCTCACCATGATGACCAGGCAGGCCGCGAAGAGGCCCAGGAACGTGCGACATTCCGGGTCGCGCCATAAAGCCAGCGGTTTGCCCCGCAGCAAGCGGTAATGCAACGAGAAATTAATGCCCGCGAGCAGCATGAACAGGGTGATGACGTACTGGATGTAGGCGCTGTCGAACGCCGCGATGGATGCGTTGCGGGTGGAGAAGCCGCCCGTGGCCATGGTGCCGAAGGTGTGGCAAAGGGCGTCGAAAAGGCTCATGCCGCCGAGCAGAAGTAGTGCGGCTTCCAGGGCGGAAAAAAACAGATAGACCTTCCACAGGGTCAGCGCCGTGTCCTTGATACGCGGTTTGAGCTTGTCAGGGACCGGCCCCGGAACCTCGGCTCTGTAAAGCTGCATGCCGCCCACGCCGAGAAAAGGAAGAATGGCCAGGGACAGCACGATGATCCCCATGCCTCCCAGCCAATGGGTGAAACTGCGCCAAAAGAGCAGCCCCCTGGGCAACGCCTCGATATCCGTAAGGATGGAAGCTCCGGTGGTGGTGAAACCGGAGAATGATTCGAATACCGCGTCGGTTAGACTGGCGAACTCGCCGGAAAAAAGAAACGGCAAGGAGCCGAATGCCCCGGCGGCGAACCACCCCAGCCCGGTGATGATCATTCCTTCGCGGTGGCTCATGGCGGCCTGTTTGTTGGCCCCTCTGGTGCCAAGGAAGAGCAGCAGCCCGCTCCCAACGGTGATCGCCATGCTCTGTAGCAGGGGGTCCAGGTCTCCCTGCCCGTAATACAGGGAAAACAGCACCGGAAAGACCATGCATAGGCCGATGCTGATAACCAGCACCCCGATGAGGTGCAGGATGAATTTCCAGCGCACCTAGATGTACTCCAGCTTGACCATGAGCTGCCGCTCAACGTGGGTGACGTTTTTGCGCGTGGAGATGATGATGATGCGGTCCTCGGGGTGGATGACGAAGTCGCCCGTGGGAATAATGACTTCCTCGCCACGAAGTACGGCCAGGATCAGCGCGCCGCTTGGGAAGTCGATGTCTTTGATGGGACGGTCCACAATGTTCGACTTGTCCAAGGCCACAGCCTCCATGACCTCTGCCTCTTCGCCCTTAATGGACACGGTTGAGAGCACCTTGCCCCGGCGAATGGAGTGCAGGATGGAGTTGATGGCCGACAGCCGGGTGGAAACAATATGCTCCACGCCTATGGCCTGCACCAGGGGCATGTAGGGGAATTTGTTTACCCGGGCGATGGTCTTGCGGGTCCCCAAGGAGCGGGAGAGCAGGCAGGACAGTACGTTGGTCTCGTCGTCACCGGTAAGGGCTATGACCAGATCCATGGACTTGATGTTTTCCTCTTCCAGCAGCTCCTGGTCGGTTCCGTCGCCCAGGAGCACCACCGGCCGGTCCAGCTTGGCGGAGAGGTACTGGCTGCGCAGGGGGTCGGACTCTACGAGCTTGACGTTGTACTGCTTGCTGTCCAGGGCCTGGGCCAGCCGCAGTCCGATGTTGCCCCCCCCGATGATAAGGATGGCGCGCAGGGGCTTTGCGGGAAAGCCGAAACGCCGCAACACCTCGTTGCGGTGGTTCTTGTCACAGACGAAATAGAGCAGGTCACCGCCCTTGAGGGTGTCCGCGCCCGAGGGGATGATGAGCCGGTCGTCGCGGACGATGGCCCCGATGATGACGTTGACCTTGCCGAAGAAGTCGCGGAGATCGGTCAGACCGGTGCCCGCCAGGGGGGATTTCTCGTCAAGTTGAATCCCGAGAAGCTGAATGCGCCCCTCGGCGAATTCGTTCACTTCGCGCACCCCGGGGGTGTTGATCAGGTGCATGACGCTCCTGACTGTCTCCACCTCGGGGTTGATAACCATGTTGATGTTGAGAATATCCCTGGCCAGGGCCTTCTGGTAGTCGGTGTATTCCTCGTTGCGTATGCGGGCCACCTTGGTCAGGTGGGGGGCCAGGGAATTGGCAAAGAAGCAGGCGATAAGATTGGTTTCATCGGAGTCGGTCACGGCCAGGAGGATGTCCGCTCCCTTGATGCCGGCCTCCTCCAGGACCTTGGGGCTGGAGCCGGAGCCCTGGATGAACTGTACGTCCAGCTGTTCGCTAACGCGTTTGAGGGCTGACGCGTCGCGGTCGATGACCAGGACTTCCTTGTTCTCGCTGGAGAGCCTCTGCGCGATGTGGAAGCCCACCTCGCCGGCGCCGACAATGATGATGCGCACGCATCCCTCCCTTTTCGCCGGATGGCGATGTCAGTGCCCGGAAGGTCTAGCCAAAATCCCGGGGCAAGGCAAACGGC
This sequence comes from Desulfohalovibrio reitneri, assembly GCF_000711295.1. Classification (NCBI taxonomy): domain Bacteria; kingdom Pseudomonadati; phylum Thermodesulfobacteriota; class Desulfovibrionia; order Desulfovibrionales; family Desulfovibrionaceae; genus Desulfohalovibrio; species Desulfohalovibrio reitneri. The sequence continues at coordinate 1,079,950 of NZ_JOMJ01000003.1, forward strand.
AAGCAGCCCAAAATGAAAACCCGCCCACAGCGCTTGAGCCGTGGGCGGGGAAGAATGGATGCGAGCCGTGTAAAGAGAACTAGATCGCGTTGACCTTGCGGGTCAGACGGGACACCTTGCGCCCCGCGGTGCGCCAGTGGATGATGTTCCGGCGGCCGGCCCGGTCCAGCACGGAACTGGCCTGCACAAGAGCCTGGGAGGCCTGATCCTTGTCGCCCTGCTGCACGGCGGTTTCCACCTGCTTCACGGCGTTCTTAATACGGGTCTTCATGGCCCGGTTGCGGGCGCGGCGCTTGAGGCTCTGCTTGTGGCGCTTGATGGCGGACTTGTGGTTGGCCACGGCGTGCTCCTGTATCCCGATGACGGGTTTTATTCGTTCCTAGCTCGTTCTCGTTTCGGAAATGGGGTCTTTACACATTCTCCAGGCATTCTGTCAAGTGCCTCGACCCTCTTTTCTCACACCTGCAGGGCGTTGAAGTCCGCCAGCCTGGCCAGCAAGGAAACCAGGGACTGCAGCAGGCCGAGGCGGTTGCGGCGCAAGTCGTCCTCTGGGCACATAACCATGACGTTGTCGAAGAAAGCGTCAACTTTGGGTCGTAATTCGCCCAGCAGGGCGAACAGGTTCCTGAAGTCTCCCTTCTCCCAGTGCTCCTCGAAACGGGGTGTGACGGCCTCGAGGGCGGCGGCCAACTCGCGTTCGGCTTCTTCCTCGAACAAAGCCGGGTCGTAGGAGCCAATCAGCGCCACTCCGGCTTCATCGCCCTGCTTGCGGATGATGTTGGCCGCCCGCTTGAAGGTCAAGACCGCCTCCTGAAAACCTGGAGAGCGGCTGAACTCGTCCAGGGCGCGCAGTCGGCGGCCGAATGCGTGGATATCGTCGAATCCAGCCCCGAGACAGGCCTCCACAACCAGGGTCTCGAACCCTCGGGCCGTGTAGTGAGCCTTGAGTCGCTGCCCGAAAAACTCCACAAGGCGCTCCTGGGCCTCGTCCGGGCTCAGCTTCCATTCCACGTCGGAGTACCCGTTGAACGCGGTTTTGATGAGATGGCGCAGGTCCAGTTTCAGGCGGTGCTCCAAAACAATGCGGCATATGCCCAGGGCCTGACGGCGCAGGGCGTACTGATCCGCGCCGCCGGTGGGAATCATATTCAGTCCAAAGCACCCGGCCAGAGTGTCCGCCTTGTCCGCGATGGACAAGAGCGCACCGGGGAGGCTGGAAGGCACGGAACTGTCCGGTCCGGCGGGCAGGTACTGTTCGGAAAGGGCCTGGGCGATGTTGGCGGAGTACCCTTTAAGCCCGGCGTAAATGCCGCCCATAATCCCCTGGAGATTATCGAATTCGCAGACCATCTCGGAGACCAAGTCGCACTTGGCCAACCTGCCCGATTCACCCATGTCGAGCAGCAATTCCGGCTTGACCTGTTCGGCCAACTTGCCTCCCAGCCGCTCAAGACGCCTAGCCTTCTCCCCCATGCTGCCCAAGGGCTGGAGGAAGGTCACGGAGTCCAATTTACCGAACCAGACATCGAAGCTTTGCGACTTGTCCGCCTCCCAGAAAAAGCGGGCGTCCTCCAAGCGGGCCTTGAGCACACGTTCCCAGCCGGAACAGACCAGACCGGGATCATCCGGCTCCAAATTGAGGACAGTAAGGAACTTGTTCGCCAAGCCGCCCTCGGCGTCCTGCACGCCCAGGCTCTTCTGGTGTTTCTGCATGCTGGTCAGCAGCACTTCGCGAGGAAGTTCCAGATAAAGCTCGTCGAAGGAGCCGAGCATGGGCCTGGGGTATTCCACCAGGTTGGCCGTCTCGTCCAAGAGATCGTCGTCCCAGACGATGGACAGTCCTTCGGCTTCGGCCAGGCGATCGCCCTTGTCGCGTATAAGCCGCTTGCGTTCCTCGGGGTCCAAAACGACGGCCCCCCGCTCGCGCATGGTCAAAAAATACTCGGCCGGATCGGCCACTTCGAACGGCCCGGGCCCCATCACGCGGTGTCCCCAGGTCGTCCGTCCAGTCCGGATGTCCTCCAGGGCGAATTCCACCACGTCGTTGTCCAGAAGAGCCAGCAGCCAGCGTATGGGGCGACCGAAGGCCAGGTCGCGCGAGCCCCATCGCATGCGCTTGGGGAAGGAAAGGCGACGAACTACCCGCTCCAGGATTCCCGGCAGCATATCCAGGGCAGAGGCTCCGCCCACGGCCTTGGTCACGCTCAGGTACTCGCCCTTGTCCGTCTTGATGGTGCGCAAATCGGACGGTTCCACCCCCTGGCTGGAGGCGAAGCCCAGCCCGGCCTTGGTCAACTCGCCGGACTCATCAAAGGCGATGCGGGCGGGCGGACCGGTGACGACTTCCTCCTCCCGGCGTTGCTCCGTGGCCAAGCCGGTGACATGCAGCACTAGCCGCCTTGGAGTGGCATGGCCGAAAAGGCGGCCGCAGTCCAGACGCTGTTCAAGAAGCTCCTCGGCCGTCAATCGCTTCAACTCCTCCGCCAGGGAGGGCACGAAGCGGGCGGGCATCTCCTCGACGCCGATTTCCAGCAGCAGTTCGGCCATTGTGCTACCCCTCCTCCCGGGCCAGCATGGGATGGCCCAATTCCTTGCGCTGGGCGGCGTACAGCCTGGCCACCTTGGAGGCCAGTGCGCGCACCCGGTGGATGTACCCGGTCCGCTCGGTGATGGAGATGGCTCCACGCGCGTCCAACAGGTTGAAGGTGTGGGAGCACTTGAGACAGTAGTCGTAGGCGGGCCAGGGAAGCCCCTGTTCGCACATACCTGAGCACTCGGCCTCGAACATGTCAAAATTGGTGAAAAGCATGGAGGTGTCGGCCAGTTCGAAATTGTAGCGGGACTGTTCCACCTCGTTCTGGTGGTGAACCTGCCCGTAGGTGACGTGCTCGTTCCAGTCCAGGTCGTACACGGATTCCTTGCCCTGAAGATACATGCAGATGCGCTCCAGGCCGTAGGTCAGCTCCACGCTGACGGGGTGAAGGTCGATGCCGCCCACCTGCTGAAAGTACGTGAACTGGGTAACCTCCATGCCGTCTAGCCAGACTTCCCAGCCCAGGCCCCAGGCGCCCAGGGTCGGGGACTCCCAGTCGTCCTCAACGAAGCGGATGTCGTGACGGGCCGGATTCACGCCCAGGGCGGCCAAGCTTTGCAGGTAGAGGTCCTGCACATCGTCCGGCGAAGGCTTCAGGATGACCTGGAATTGGTAATAGTGCTGCAACCGGTTGGGGTTTTCCCCGTAACGTCCGTCCGTGGGCCTGCGGGAGGGCTCTACATAGGCGACGTTCCACGGTTCCGGCCCAATGACCCGAAGAAAGGTGTGGGGATTGAACGTCCCCGCGCCGACCTCCACGTCAACGGGCTGGCCGACCAGGCATCCCCGCTCGGCCCAGTATTGTTGCAGGGTCAGAATCACGTCTTGAAACGTCATGGCGCTCCTCGAAAAACGATCTAGGCCCGGCGAAAGCGACCTTTCCGCCAGGCCAGGCCGAGATGATATTGGATAAACCCGTCCACGAGGCTGAAGCATTCCTCGCGGACCCCCGCGGGCATGTCCAACCGGCTCCACTGTCCGGGCGTGCTGTCGGCCAAAAAGCGCAGCGTGGCCACGGCGCCTCGACTGAGGCGCAGGCCGCCCCCCGAACGGGACCCGCACTTTTCGCAAAGAAGCCGCCCCCGGTCAACGGCGAAGTAGGCGTGCTCCATGCCCTCGACCTTCAGGCCGCATTCCGGGCAGCATTCGAGCTGCGGTCCGAAACCGAGAGCGAAGAGCGCCCCGGCTCGGAAATACATGGGCAACGAAGGGGAAACTTGGTCGGCCTCATCCAGAACACGCAGCGTATCCGCCATGGTGTGAAAAAGATATTCGGCGCTCTCCTCCCCGTCCTGCACGGCCTCCACGAACTTAAGGCAGTTGGCGGCCATGCCCAGCCTGTCCAGGTCCGAACGCAGTCTTGGGAAAGATCGGGAGAGTCCGGCCTCGGTGAGGTGCAGGTACCGCCCGGCGCGGTCCGAAGACACGCTGGCTAGAAGGATGTTGAATGAATCAAGGCAGCCGGGAAAGCGGCGTCGACTCTTGGCCCCGCCAAAGGCGAACACCGTCAGCAGGCCACGGGAGGGGGTCAATAAGCGCACCCACAGATCAGCCTCGCGAAAGCGGCCAGTCCCGGCCACCAGGGCCTTGTCGGTGAACTCCATGTACCCTCCTACTGGGGAGGGAAATCCAGGGTGCGGACCTGTCCGGATTCCGCGCCGAGGGGAACCGTCTGCCCGTCGTAGACAACGTCAACCCCACCCGCGTTGCCGAGCCGAAGGCGCAGGGACTCGTCGAAAGGAAGGCGCAGTTTCTCCCCCGGGCGCAGGTAATATTCCCGCACCGAGCCGCCGTCCGTATTGGTCTCCATCCAGCAGGCCTCGGTGGCGGAAACGACCACAAGGTGCTCGCGTCCGCCCACGGCCTCGCCAGCCGACATGGTCCGTGTTTCGGCTTGCTCGCCGACGGTCTCGGCCCCCTCCTCCGGAGCGGGGGCGGGCACTTCCTCCGCGGTTGGCCCCTCAAGGGCCTCGGGTGAGGATTCCGGAGCGGCCGGGCCGCTTTCCACGCCCCCTTCGGCGGCATCGTCGGCCGCAGGGGGCGACTCCTCAGCGGCCTCCGGACCATCGGGCTCCCGCCGCTCCAAGGCATCCAGTTCATCCGCGGCGGGCTCCTCATCCATGGCACCGTCCACTCTGGGCGACTCGGGTTCCGCCGGGGTAACTGGAGAAGGCTCGGGAGACGCCACAGGCTCCTCCACGGGAGCCTGATCCGGCGTCACAGCGGGCGTCGTTCCTGATTCGTCCGGAGGCGAGACCGACTTCGGCAGCATCCAGACGCCCACGCCCACGGCCGCCGCCAGCACAACCAGCAAAACGATTGTCCGGACCACCTTGGCCCCGGCGCGCGAGCCGGAGTGAAGCTTGAGGTCCTTTTTCAGTTCGCGGGCCGCCTCCTCGCTGAAATCGTCCTCAATTGGCAGGGCCTCGTTGAGCACTTCATCGTATTCAGCGAGGTCAACGCCAAGCAGCTCGGCGTAATTGCGTATAAAGCCACGGCTGTAAACGGCGTGGGGCAGATCGTCCTCGCGGCCTTCCTCGATGGCCGTAATGTTGCGGCGGCTGATCTTGGTCCGCTCAACGACCTCATCGAGACTGAGGCCCTTGTTCATGCGCTCGTGGCGCAGCCGTTCACCCAATTCCCGCAAGCTCATGCCCTTTCTCCCGGGCTAGAGTCTGATGTCCAAAATGGCTTTCTTCCGAAGCCGCTGCAGATATTCCTGGTACAGTTCGTCGAACCGCGGCTCGGCCAACTCATCGCGTATTTCCTCCCGGACCTCCTCCAGTGGCCGGACTTGGCCGGCGCTGTCGGAAGTCACCTTAAGCAGGGCGCCCTTGCCGCTAATGGCGAAGGGACGGCTGACGTCTCCCTCGCTCTTGCCCGCCAGGGCGTCCTTCCATTCCGGAGCGAGTTCCGACCACTGCAGCACCCCGATGTCTCCCCCGGATTCGGCCGCAGGACCGATGGATTGGGCCTCGGCGGCTTCCGCAAAGGTCATGTCGCCGGAGACGATGCGCTCGCGCAGGGTTTCGGCCTGTTCGTCATCCGGCAAAAGGATGATTCGCAGGCCGACGGAACGCTGCTTGGTGTACCGCTCCTTGTGCTCCTCGTAAAACGCTTCGATTTCCTGGGTGGTCACGGCCACCTTGCGGCGGACCATGCTTCCAACCAGGCGGTTCGTGATGATGTCCTCACGCAGCTTCTCGCGAAACTTCGGCAAGGTCAGGCCTTCTTCGGCCAGTTGCTTTTTCAGCTCCTCCTGGTCAAGGTCCTTCTGCTGCTTGAGCCGCTCCAGGTGCGAGTCCACTTCACTGTCCGAGACGGTGATACCCAGACGCTCACCTTCCTGAACAAGCAGCATTTCATTGACCATGCGGTCCAGCAGGTCGCGCTTCATCCGGCGCAGGCGCTTCCGTTCCTCCTGGGAAAGCTCCTGGCCCTTGAAGCGGAGCATGATCGGCTTGAAGCGTTTGTCAAGCTCGTGCAGCGTAATGATCTCTCCATTGACCACGGCCACTATGCGGTCCAACACCTCCGCCTTGGCGGGACGGGCCGGAAGCAGAAGCGCCAGGACGATCAGGACGAGAGCGCCCCGCATGCCGGGGCGAGAGAGTGCGGTACGGGAATATGCCATCAAGAGTACCTGGATTGGGTTTTGGTTGTAGTCGCTTTTCAAGCCGGTTGCAATGCGGCTTCAGCCTTCGCTGGAGCCGTGTTCGTTCTCGTTCGTATCCGGCGTTGCCCGCTCTTCAAGGAGCCGCTTGCTGACTTTTATCTCCGCCTGGCCGAGAGCGTTGGCCAGCCATTCGTCAAAAGCCTTCCACAACTTGCGCTCTAGAAGCACCTTTTCGACAAGAGGATAGGCCTGGGACGGGTCGAGAACCTTGCCGGGAATGCGTTCCAGCAGCAAGAGTTGGTTGAAGGTGTCGTTCTCTTCCCAGACGGAGCTTTTACCTCCCGGCTCGACCCCTTCCAAAGCGTCGCCCCAGCCGGCGGAAAGTCGGTCCTCGCGGAGTTTGATCCGCCGTAGCCGGGTCTGCTTGAGCTTGGCCTCGATGGAATCCGGGGACTCTCCTTCGTCGTGGTAGTCTCCCGCCTTTTTCACCAACTCCCGGCTGGGGCCCTCGACCAGCACGACGACGACTCGTGGCGGGAGATAGAAGTCCTGGATATTCTCGCGGTAGTATTGCTCCGCTTCCACGTAGTCCAGCTTGACCTGCGGCCGCAGCACCAGGTTGTTCAGCTTTTCCATGGCCAGCCGGGCCCGAAGCTGCTGCCGCCACGCCCCAAGATCGATGTACTCCTCGACCAGCACTTCTTCGAAAGCGCCTTCCGGGTAGTCGTCCCGGACTTCTTGCTCCGCTTCCCGCAACTCTTGGTCGGTCACCTCCAGACCTCGGCTTTGCAAATCCTGTTCAATGAGCTTCTGGACGATGAGGTCGGCCAGGGCTTGGCCGTATTCCGAGCGGAGTTGTTCCACAGAAGGGTTGTATTCGCTCTGGCGATAGAAATGGAGCAGGTCGTTCTTGAACTCGAGTCGGGAAAGATAGATTGGGTCGCCGTTAACCCGGGCCACCACGCCCGGCTCCTCTTCTTCAGGGCCGCATCCGACCGACAAAGCGAGGAACAGCAGCAGCGGCAACACAACAGCGGAACGGATGCTCACTCGCCCTCCTTCCCTTGGCCAGCGGCCAGAGAGGCCAGTTCGGTTCGCAGAAAAGCCATGTTTTCGGACGCTTCATCGTGCTCCATGCGCACCTCCAGGCGTCCGGGAGGCAGGAGTTTGGCCCATCCTTGCCTGCTTTGCAACCAGGATACCAGCTCATCCGGATCTGGGCCGCCAACGTCTTCGCTCCAGTGGATGACCGCCCGGTTGACGTACAGGTCCGCCTTGACCGCGCGCAGCCTCCGGAGTTCACGCTTGACCTGGAGCATGGCCAGGAAGTTGCGCGCCGCTTCGGGCATCTTGCCGAAGCGATCCTTGACCTCCATGGCCAAGTCCGCTTCCTCCTGATCATCCCGGGCCGAGGAGAAGGCTTTGTAATAGCGCAGACGCTCCCTGGGGTCGTCAATGTAGTCCTCGGGCAGGCTGGCCTCGAACACGAAATTGATCTCCGGCTCCGGGGCTTCGGAGGGGCCGCCCTCGCCGCGCAGGCGGCGGACTTCCTCGTCAAGCATCTCCAGAAAAAGGTCCAGGCCAACCTTGGCGATTTGTCCGGATTGCGCCTCGCCCAGGATGTTGCCCGCGCCGCGGAGCCGCAGGTCCTCCATGGCCACCTTGAATCCCGCTCCGAGATAGTCCATGTCCAGGATGACACGCAGCCGTCTGCGGGCGGTCTCGTTGACCGCTTCAACGTTGGGCACCACGAAATAGGCGTAGGCTTGGCGCTCGCTGCGCCCCACCCGGCCGCGCAACTGATAGAGCTGCCCCAGACCGAACATGTGCGCTTGGTCCACGATGAGGGTATTGGCGTTGGGAAAATCCAGTCCGGATTCCACGATGGCCGTGCAGACCAGCACATCCAGTTCGCCGTGCCAAAAGGAATGCATGGTCTCTTCCAGTTTGGTGGGGGCCATCTGGCCGTGAGCCATGCCCACCCGGGCCTCCGGCACAAGGCGCTTGACGTAGTTTTCCACCGAGTCCAGCCCGCGCACCCTGTTGTGCACCCAGAAAACCTGGCCGCCGCGCTCCAGTTCCCGCAGCAGGATGGTCCGCAGCATGCCCTCCTCCCGCTCGATCAGGGCTGTTTCCACCGGCTTGCGGTCAACCGGCGGGGTTTCAATGACGGAGAGGGAGCGGATGCCGGACAGGGAGAGTTGCAGAGTGCGAGGGATGGGGGTGGCCGTGAGGGTCAGGCAGTCAATGTTGCGTTTGAGTTCCTTGATGCGCTCCTTGTGCTTGACCCCAAACCTTTGTTCTTCGTCCAGAATGAGCAGCCCCAGGTTGGGGACTTCCACATCCTTGGACAGAACGCGGTGGGTGCCGATGAGGATGTCCGCCTTGCCCCGCGCGGCCGCGGAAATGACGTTCTTCTGTTCCGCCTTGGGCACGAAACGGGACAGCATGGCCACGGTCACCGGGAAGCTGGCGGTGCGGCGCTTAAAGGTCTGGTAGTGCTGTTCCGCGAGAACCGTGGTTGGACATAAAAGCACAACCTGCTTGCCGTCGCAAACCGCCCGGAAAGCAGCGCGCAGAGCCACCTCGGTCTTTCCGAAGCCCACGTCGCCGCACACCAGCCGGTCCATGGGCTCGGGGTTCTCCAGATCCGCCAGCACGTCCTGGATGGCCTGAGCCTGGTCCGGTGTCTCCTCGAAACCGAAGCCCGCCTCGAACTCCCAATACAGTTCCCCGGGCGGATCGTAGGAATACCCCTTGGCCACGCGGCGGTAAGCGTACATCTCCACCAGCTCGTGAGCGATCTTTTCAACCGCCTTGCGCGCACGCTCCTTGGCGGCTTTCCACCGCGCGCCGCGCAAGCTGTCCAGGGAAGGTGTGGAGCCTTCCGGCCCCTTGAAGCGCTGCACCACACGCATGCGGTCCACGGGCAGATACAGCTTGTCCTGACCATCGAAATGCAACAGCAGGTAGTCGCCACCCGCCTGGGAGGTCTGCAACCGGGTCAGGCCCCCGAAGCGGCAGACGCCGAAATCGCGGTGAACCAGCAGGTCCCCTGATTCGATTTCCTCGAAGGTCGCCAGCCCCTTGAAATCCTTGCGCCGGGGGCGGGGCTTGCTAGCCTCCTTGGGCTGCAGCACGTCCTCGGCTAGTACGCGCGCGCCCCACCACTCCAGTTCCATGCCCTTCTTCAGGGAGGAGACCAAAGCGAAAACACCCTTGCCCTCGGGCGACCACTCGGTGTGGGGGCGAATATCCTCCTGCTCCGCCAGCTTGAGGAAACGGGAACGGGAACGGGAGGTATGGAAGCTGAGAACGGTTGTCAGCCCCTTGTCCCGCCGGGAGCGGAGGTCTCCCATGAGGGCCGCCCAGGGACGGTCCCTCTCCTCCGGCTTCCAGTAGAGATCGGAGAACGCCTCGACCTCACGCTCGGGCAGCTCCACTCCCTCGCGGTCCAAGCCGATGACCATTTCCTCGAAAACCAGGTGGCGCTTGCCGCTCCATGGCCCCCTGCTCTCCTCGGGCCAAATCAGGGCCTGCTCCGGTGCGGTCCACCCCTTGTCACGCTCCAGGTTTTCCAAAAAGCCCTGCCAAGCCCAGCGCGCTTCCTGCCGTTTTTCCCGAAGCTGGGTGCCTCCCGACAGGAGATAGACCGCGTCATGGGGGAGAAACTCTTCCAGATGGGCGGGCTTGTCGTAGTAGAGGCCGGGCCAGATAGTGCCATCGCCTTCCTCGATTCGGGCCGTGAAGTGCGACAGGGAGGCATCCTTGATCTGCCCCGTGGTCTTGAAATGGCGCAACCTTTCCAACGCCTGCTCGCGCAAAACAGGCGTCAGCAGGGCCGGGGCGGCCGGCAGCAGGAGCACCTCGCGGAGATCGGAAACCGAGCGCTGGGTGCGGGGGTCGAAAAGGCGCAGTTCGTCCAGCGCGTCGCCGAAGAATTCCATACGCACCGGGTATTCCGCACCCGGAGCGAAGACGTCCAGCACGTCGCCTCGCATTGCCATCTCGCCGGGCGCGCCCACCATGGAGGTACGGCGATACCCCCAGGAGGCGAGCTGTTCCAGCAGCATGTCGGAGAGCATCTCCTCGCCCTTTCTCAGGAGCAGCTCCGCGTCGCTGAGCAGTTCGGGAGACGGCCACTTGGGCAGCAGGTTGTCCACGGAAAGGACAGCGCCCACATTCCTTCGTCGTGAGGTAAGGGCGCTCAGGGCGGCCCACCTGGCCACCCACTCCCGGGGATTGGGCTCCGACGCGGGGTAGCCGGGCAGAAAATGCCAGCCAAAACCGGGCCTGGTGGCCTCGGATGAGGCGAAAAGATGCAGCATGGCCCAAGCGCGGCGCGCCTGCTTCTCATCGGGAAGCACCCAGACCACGCTCTGGCCCCGGCGCATGAGATCCTGGGCCAGCAGAGCCTGGGAGGCCACACCGCTCTTGAATACCCGCAGGCTGTCGCCCCGGCCGCGTAGAAAATCGTGCAGTTGTCTCGGAAAATTCACTTCGGCACCCAGAGAAAACACGACAGCCGCCCCACGCGCGAGCGGGAGGCGGCTGCACGAAAACGTCCGGCCGCGTCTAGACGGTGGCCAGCATGGCCTGCTCCTCGCCGGAAAGCAGGCGGTCGAGATCGAGCATGATGAGCAGGCGGTCCTCCAGCTTGCCCACGCTCTTGATGTACTCCGACTCCACGCCGGCCACAACGGGCGGCGGCGGCTCCACCGTGCTGGAAGAGATGCGCAGGACCTCCGAAACGGAGTCAACCACGAAACCGACGATCATGTTGTTGATGTCGATGACGATGATGCGGGTGTTCTTGTCGTGGTCGCGGCGGGCCATGCCGAACCGCCGGCGCAGGTCGATGATGGGGATGACCTTGCCGCGAAGGTTGATGACCCCCTCGACGAAATCCGGGGCCTTGGGCACCCTGGTTATCTCCATGGTGCGGATGATCTCCTGCACCTTGAGAATGTCAACCCCGAACTCCTCGTCGCCAATACTGAAGGTGACGAGTTGGAGAATCTCGTCGTCGTGGCGCTGCGCTTCATCCATCATCGTCATGCGGTAAACCCCCTTGGACCTGCTCTGCTGTGGTCAACGCGCCCGCACGGCGAGACGCAAACCTTCTATAAAACCTGCCGCTCGCAAGCGCAAGAGGCGGCTTGGGCTTGCCTTCCTTGAAGATGCCCAGTAGTCTGTTCGCTCACCGCGCAAAGGAGGAGACTGGTCCGCCCATGGCACATTTTGTAAACAAAGACGAAGGCTTCCCTCTCCTGGAGCAGATCAAGTCGCTGGGCGATGGCGAACTGCTCGACTTCTGGGAGGAGTCGCAATATCTTGAAAAATTCCTTGACGACGACGCCGAGGAAAGCGGCGCTGAATACGAGCGCCTCATCCTGCAGGAACTGATGCTTCGCTCCTGCATCCGCCCCATCTCACCCCGCTGAATCACGCCCCGGGCCGCACCGACTTGCGCCCGATACTGAAGTAGGCGAATCCGTCCGAAGCCAGCATGCTCGGCGAGTAGAGGTTGCGCCCGTCGAAGATAATGGGCGCGCGCAGGGCCTGCTTGATGCGCTTGAAGTTGGGGTTGCGGAACTGGTTCCACTCCGTGACCACGGCCAAGGCGTCGGCGTTTTCCAGCGGCTCGTACTGGTTGCCCACGATCTCCACCAGCGGGTTGTCGCGGAAGATTTCCCTGGCCCTATCGGCCGCCACCGGGTCGAAGGCGCGCACGCGCATGCCCTCGGCGGTGAGATCGCGGATGATTTCGATGGACGGAGCCTCGCGCATGTCGTCCGTGTTGGCCTTGAAGGCCAGTCCCCACATGGCCAGCGTCTTGCCTTTCACTCCGTTCTGCTCCGCGAAGTAGTCCTTGATCTTGTTGGACAGAACCAGTTTCTGGCGGGAGTTGACCATGTCAACGGATTCGATGAGGCGAGGCGAGTAGCCGGACTCATTGGCTGTGTTGATGAGCGCCTTGACGTCCTTGGGGAAACAGGAACCACCATAGCCCACCCCGGGGTAGATAAAATGGTAGCCGATGCGGTGATCCGAGCCGATCCCCACGCGAACCTCGCGCACGTCCGCCCCAACCTTCTCACAGATGTTGGCCACTTCGTTGATGAAGGATATCTTGGTGGCCAGCAGGCAATTGGCCGCGTACTTGGTCATTTCCGCGCTGCGGATCCCCATGACGATGAGCTTGTCGCGGCTGCGGGCGTACGGGGCGTAGAGCAACTCCAGATGCCTGGCCGCCTTTTCGGAGTCACAGCCCACGATGACCCGGTCGGGCTTCATGAAATCGTTGACCGCGTCGCCCTCCTTGAGGAATTCGGGGTTGGAAACCACGTCGAAGGAGATGTCCGCCCCGCGTTTCTCCAACTCCTCCTTGACGATCTCGCGCACCTGATCCGCGGTGCCCACGGGCACCGTGGACTTGTCAACGATGATCTTGTACTCCGCCATGGCCCGGCCGATCTGGGCGGCGACCTGGTTGACGTACACCAGATCGCAGGAACCATCAGGCTTGGCCGGGGTCCCTACCGTAATGAAAACGCACAGGGCGTCCTCCAGACCTCGGGCGAGATCCGTGGTGAACCGAAGCCTTCCCTCGGCCGCGTTACGGCTGACGAGTTCCTCCAGCCCCGGTTCATAAATGTGGATCCTGCCCTGGTTAAGCATGTCCACAACCTGCGGGTTGACGTCCACGCAGACGACGTCGTTGCCCATTTCCGCGAAACAGGCCGCGCTGACCAACCCCACGTATCCCGTGCCGACTATACAAACATTCATCGTGAACTCCCTGAATCACTGGCTTGCGCTCTCGTCAAGAGGGCTGGAATTGGTTACAGGGAATGGTGATGCAGGTCAACACGGGACGCGCGCGCTGTTGCTTTCTTCACAAAGTCGCCGTATTTTTCCTGCTTTTGCCACACAAGGCGACAGCTAACGCATAAAGGAGCCCTTTTCATGCCCGTTTTGGCAGTCAACGTGGACCACGTGGCCACCCTGCGGCAGGCGAGGATGGGCATCGAGCCCGAGCCAGTGACCGCCGCGCACCTCGCCGAACTCGCCGGCGCCCACGGCATCATCGTTCACCTGCGCGAGGACCGCCGGCACATCCAGGACCGCGACGTCCGCCTGCTGCGCGAATGCTTGCAGAGCCGGTTGAACCTGGAAATGGCAGCCACCGAGGAAATGCGGGATATCGCACTGGACGTGAAGCCGGACTCGGTCTGCCTGGTGCCGGAAAAACGCCAGGAGTTGACCACCGAAGGCGGCCTGGCCGTGGCCGGCCGAGTCGACGAAATCAAGGAGTACCTGGCCCCCATCTGGGAGGCGGGTATCCTCTCCAGCCTGTTCATCGATCCCGAGCCTGACCAGATAGACGCCGCAACGTCCATCGGCACCCAGTATATCGAACTGCACACCGGTGCCTATGCCGACGCCCCTCGCGGCGAAAAACAGGACGCCGAACTGGAGCGGCTGATCGAAGGCATCGGCCACGCCCGCGCGGCGGGATTGAAGGTCAACCTGGGACACGGCCTCAATTACCGCAATGTCCTGGCCTTCCAGGACGTGCCCGGTGTGAGCGAGTACTCCATTGGCCACGCCATCATCTCCCGGGCCATATTCACCGGCATGGCCGAGGCCGTGGGCGAAATGGCCCGCATCGTCGAAGGGTTCGCGGACTGATGATCGTCGGCCTGGGCCTGGACCTCGCGGAACTGGACCGCATTCAGGCGGCCTGGGACCGGTTTGGCGACCGCTTTCTAGACCGAGTGCTCACCCCGGGTGAGCGCTCCTCCATGCCCGAGCACGGGCTGCCCTTCCTTGCCGCGAGGTTCGCGGCCAAGGAAGCGGCATCCAAAGCGCTCGGCACCGGCTTCTCCAAGGGCGTCTCCATGCACACCCTGGAGGTGGTTGGCGGCGAACGCGGCAAGCCTGAGCTGGCCCTGCATGGAGCGGCTAGGGAGAGAGCCAGGGAGCTGGGAATGAAAACGGCCCACATCAGCCTGACGCACGGCCGCGACACGGCGTCGGCCGTGGTCATTCTGGAGTCCTGATCATGTACGATCCCCTGCCCTCCCCCGAGGAAATGGCCCATTGGGACCGCGCAACCATGGACCTGGGGCTGCCCGCCTCGGTGCTCATGGAAAATGCAGCTCGAGCCGCTCTGGATGAGTTGGAACGGGAGGTCGGCACCCCCCGGGGTAAACGGGTCCTGTTGCTTGCCGGCAAGGGCAACAACGGCGGCGACGCCCTGGCTCTGGCCCGGATGCTTCATTGTCGGGGAGCGGACGTGCTGGTGCTGCGACTCGGGGCCAAAGGGGAGTACAAGGGCGAGGCCGGAATGAACCTGCGCCTGCTGGACGGCCTGGACATTCCCCACCGCCACGCTCGTTCGGCCCGGTCCGTGCGCGACGACGCCCTGGCGTTCGCCCCCCACGCGGTGGTGGACGGCCTGCTCGGCACCGGCTTCCGCGGAGAATTGCGCGCCGATTACAAAGAATGGGTCAACCTGATCAACGAGTTCTGCCAACGCTCCGCCGTTCTGGCCCTGGACGTCCCCACCGGCCTGGACGCCCGCACAGGCCGCCCCTCGCCCACAGCGGTGCGGGCCAATGCCACGGTGAGTTTCGAATCCGCCAAGGCAGGCATGCTGCTTCCCGGTGCCGGGGAATACATCGGCCGCCTGGCCGAGCCGCACATCGGCATCCCGCCCGTGGTCAAGCAGGCCAATCCAACCGCCCTGCTGCGCATGACGGACCGCCTCGCCCGTCTGGCTGACTCCCCCTCGTCCGAAGCCCATAAGGGAACATTCGGCCACCTGCTCGTGCTGGGCGGGTCGCGTGGCTTGACCGGCGCCCCCGCACTATCCTGTCTTGGGGCGTTGCGGGGCGGCGTGGGGCTGGCCACCGCCGCCTGTCCAGGAGGCGTGGCCACGGAGGTCAAGGCCGGGCTCCCTGAGGCCATGACTTTTCCCCTGGGGCGCGAGGAACACTGGTCGTCAGGCCTTGTTCCCCTCCTGTCCGAAGAGTTGTCCCGCTTCCAGGCGGTTGTGGCGGGCCCCGGCATGGGACGAGACCAGGGCGCGCGCGGGGCCCTGGAAGCCTATCTGGCGCTGGAGGAGCGGCCCGACACGTGTTTCGATGCCGACGCCCTCTACTGGCTGGCGGAATCCCCGGAGTTGCGCTCACGCCTTCGCTCCGGAGACGTGGTCACGCCCCACCCCCTGGAAGCCGCCCGCCTGTTGGGTGAAAAGACCGCGTATATCCAGTCCGACCGCCAGGCAGCGGTGGGCGATCTGGCTTCCTCCCTCGGCTGCGTGGCCGTGCTCAAGGGAGCGGGGACGCTGGTGGCCGCGCCTGAGCGCCGCACACGCTTCTGCCCCGTTGCCGAACCCGCTCTGGCCGTGGCCGGAGCCGGAGACGTGCTGGCCGGCCTCCTGGGCGCGGCCCTTGCCCGAGGCATGGCTCCGCTTGACGCGGCCTGCTTTGCCGTCTACGTCCACGGGTTCACAGGAAGCCTGTTGGGTCGAAGCAACCGCGAACGCGGCCTGCTGGCCTCCGAGATAGCCGACGCCCTTCCCCGGGGGCTCAAGGAGATGCGAACGAATGCAAACGGCCAAAGACATCATGAGCCGCGAGGTTATAACCCTCTCCCCTGACCAGGATATCGCCGAGGCGGCCAAGATTCTCCTGGAAAACAAGATCAACGGCGCTCCGGTGGTCGACGCGGGCAAGGTGGTCGGCGTACTCACCCAGGCCGACCTTGTTTCCCAGCAGAAACGACTGCGACTGCCCAGTGTATTCACCATCCTGGACGGGTTCTTCTCCCTTGGGGGAAGCGTGGACGAGATGCAGAAGGAAATGGGCAAAATCACCGCCATGACCGTGGGACAGGCCATGACCCGCAACCCCACAGTGCTGGCTCCGGATACCCCGTTGGATGAAGCGGCCACCCTGATGGTTGACAGCAAGCTCTACACCCTGCCCGTGGTGGACGGGGAAAGCGTGGTCGGAGTCGTCGGCAAGTCCGACATTCTCAACACCCTCACGGCCTCCGGCTCATCAGGGGAGTGATGCGGCTGAAGCTTGCGGATGAAAGAGCGACTCTGGCCCTGGGCGGATGGCTGGCTGAATGCCTTGCGGAACGGTCCGGTCTAGCCCTCCTGCTCGAAGGCCCCCTGGGGTCGGGCAAGACCACCCTGGTGCGAGGTCTAACCCGCGTCCTGCCGGGCGGGGACCAGGCCGAGGTCGCTTCGCCCAGCTTCAACATCGTCAACATCTATCCCACGACCCCCGAAGTGGCCCATTTCGACCTCTACCGGCTCGAGGGAAGTCCGCCGGGCGAGGAATACGAGGAGTGGCTGGACATGCCGGGGGCGGTTGTGGCCGTCGAATGGGCGGAGTATCTTAATCCCGGCCTGCTTCCCGACGACCGCTTGACCCTGCGCTGGGTGGAGCCCCTGGACGGGGGCAGGCTGGTGGAAATCGCAGCCAGGGGGGAGGCGGCGGAAGCCTGCCTGAAAAGGCTGGCGGAACGTGTCAACGAACAAGCCTGAGGACGCCATGGAAATTATTGTACAGAAATTCGGCGGCACCTCCGTGGCCAACCTCGAATGCATGAAGCGTGTGCGCGAGGTGGTGGCCTGCAAATTGGACCAAGGGGTCAAGGTGGCCGTTGTGCTCTCGGCCATGGCCGGCGAGACCAACCGCCTCATCTCCCTGGCGGAGTCATTCTCCACCGCGCCCGACCCTTCCGAACTGGACGTGCTGGTGACTACCGGCGAACAGGCCTCGGTCTCCCTGTTCTCCATGCTGCTCAAGGACGCCGGGGTGAAGGCCCGCTCCCTGCTCGGCCACCAGATCCAGGTTCGAACCAGTTGCGAGTATGGCAACGCCCGCATCCTGGACATCGAGGCCGAGGCCATGAAGAACCACTTCCAGGACAATGACGTACTGGTCATCGCGGGCTTTCAGGGCTGCGACGAACACGGCCGGCTGACCACTCTCGGCCGCGGCGGCTCCGACACCTCCGCTGTGGCCTTGGCCGCCGCCCTGGGCGCATCCAGCTGCGAAATCTATACGGACGTCGAGGGCGTCTACACCACAGACCCCAACATCTGCGACAAGGCCCGCAAGCTGGACCGCGTCAGCTACGACGAAATGCTCGAAATGGCCTCCATGGGGGCCAAAGTCCTGCAAATCCGTTCCGTGGAATTCGCCAAAAAATACGGCGTCAACGTCCACGTCCGCTCCACTTTTTCCGACACCCCCGGTACAATCGTCTCCCAGGAGGTTCCGTCCATGGAACACGTGCTCGTTTCCGGCATCGCCTACGACAAGGACCAGGCCCGCGTCACCATCTACGACGTGCTGGACCAGCCGGGCGTGGCTTCCTCCATCTTCGGCCCCATCGCCCGCGAGGGCATCCTCGTGGACATGATCATCCAGAACACCTCGCGCGACGGGCACACGGATATGACCTTCACCGTTCCCCGCAAAGACCTGGAGCGGACCGTCACACTCCTGAAGCAGGCGCAGGAGACCATCCACGCCAAGGACATCCAGTCCGACACCGGCGTCTGCAAGGTCTCGGTCATCGGCGTGGGTATGCGCAACCACTCCGGCGTGGCCTCCAAGGCGTTCGAGGCCCTGGCGCGCGAGGGAATCAATCTGCTGATGATCTCGACTTCAGAGATCAAGATCACCATGCTGCTTGAGGACAAGTACGCCGAATTGGCGGTGCGGACCCTGCACGAGGCCTTCGAGCTGGACAAACACCCCGAGGAACGGGTGACAGAGTGATGAGCCGGCGCATCCAGATCTACGACACCACCCTGCGCGACGGGTCCCAGGCCGAGGAGATCAACTTCACCTCGGACGACAAGATCCTTGTGGCCAGGCAATTGGACCAACTTGGCGTGACTTACGCCGAAGGCGGTTTCCCTGGCTCCAATCCAACCGACAGGGCGTTCTTCCGCGAGGTCGGGAAAGAGCGCTTTACGAACCTGACCATCACCGCATTCGGTGCCACCCACTCCTCCAAGACCACGGCGGAGAACGATACCGGACTCAAAGCGCTGGTTGAATCACGAGCCCCAGTGGCCACCATCTTCGGCAAATGCTGGGACCTGCACGTACGCGACGCCCTGCGCATCGACAAAGAGCGGAATCTGGGCATAATCAGGAACACCGTCTCTTTCCTCAAGAATCACTTTAGGGAAGTGTTCTTTGACGCCGAGCACTTTTTCGACGGCTTCATGCATCCCCTTGCCGAGGAAGGCGGGGAACCGTACGCCATATCCTGCCTGCGAGCTGCGTTTGACGCGGGTGCCGACGTCCTTGTTCTATGCGACACCAACGGCGGCAGCATGCCACACCAGATCGTGGAAGCCATGGGAACGGTCCAGCGGGCGCTGCCCGAGGCGCGGTTGGGCATCCACACCCACAACGACGGCGACCTGGCCGTGGCCAACTCTCTGGAGGCGGTGCGCGCCGGAGCCTGTCAAGTACAAGGGACCATCAATGGGTACGGGGAGCGCTGCGGCAACGCCAACCTGTGCTCCATAATCCCAGCGCTGCAAACCAAGATGGGGCTGGAGTGCCTGCCCGAGGGCTGCCAGGAAAACCTCACCCGCATTTCCCACTATGTGGCCGAGACCGCCAACCTCCGTCCTTTCCTGCGGCAGCCCTACGTGGGCCGTTCCGCCTTCGCCCACAAGGGCGGCGTGCATGTCTCGGCGGTCATGCGCAATCCGGCCACCTACGAGCACATCGACCCCGCCGTGGTGGGCAACGTGCAACGCGTCCTGCTCTCGGAGCTGGCTGGGCGCTCCAACGTGCTGGCCATGGCCTCGCGCTACTACGAGGACCTGGACAAAAACGACCCCCACGTGGAATCGCTCCTGGCCGAGATCAAGGAACGGGAGAAGATGGGCTACGAGTACTCCGCCGCCGAGGCCTCGTTCATGCTGCTCTTCTTCCGCACAATGGGCTGGTCGCGGCGCTACTTTGAACACATCAACTTCCGGGTTCTTGACGCCAAGCGCGGCGGCGAGGACCCTATTTCCGAGGCCACGGTGATCCTCAAGGTTCGCGGCCAGCACATACACACCGCAGCCGACGGCCAGGGACCGGTCAACGCCCTGGACAACGCCCTGCGCAAGGCTCTGCTCGACTCCTATCCGGGGCTGGCGGAAATGCGCCTGGTGGACTTCAAAGTGCGTGTGCTCTCCGGATATCAGCGTGACACCGGCGGGACGGCTTCCTATGTGCGGGTGCTCATTGAATCCGGCGACAAGCAGGAAAAATGGACCACCGTGGGGCTGTCGCACAACATCATCGACGCCTCCTGGGAAGCCCTGGTGGACGCCATCACCTACAAGCTTTTCAAGGACGATCCCCAGAAGTGGCCGGTCAAAAAGAAAGACCTGTAGAATTAGCCGTCCTGTCAGACAATCAGGCCCTGCCCGGCTTCTCAAACGAGTGGGGTCTGGCTGTAGCCGTACGGCGCGGCGGCACCCTGGGCTTGTGGGACACTGGGGCCTCACGGTTGTTTCTGGACAACGCCCGCCGTCTCGGCCTCGACCTGTCACAGGCCGCTTGGCTGGCCCTCTCCCACAGCCACTACGACCACACAGGGGGCGTCGCCGCCCTGGTGGAAACGGGCTTCGCCGGAATCGTCACCGCCCATCCGTCCGTGCTTCGCGAGACATATTCCTGCCGTCCGGGCAAACCGGTACGCGAAATTGGCGCGCCCCGGGACTGCCTGCCCATTCTGGAAGACCGGCTGGTCCCGGTTCTGGAAGCCAGGGAGATCGCCCCCGGCGTCACCTTCGCATCCGGCCTGCCAAGAAGTCCGGAGGACCCCGGACACACAGGCTGGTTCTATGCGGACGCCTTGGGAAGCGAGCCGGACACGGTACCTGACGACGCATACCTGGCCATCGAAACGCCGACCGGAACAGTATTGCTGCTGGGCTGCTGCCACGCCGGTCTAAGCAACACCTTTGTGCATGCCCGTGAAAAGCTGGGCATCGAGTCTGTTCACGCCGTGGTCGGTGGGCTGCATCTCTACGAGGCGGAAACCGAGGGAGTGCGACGCGCGGCCGCCCTTCTGGAAGAAGCCGGAGTAAAGAGGGTGATCGTGGGCCACTGCACCGGCGAAGGCGCGGTCCGGGAATTGGCCGAGGCGCTTCCCGGCCGGGTTGAGCCATTGGCCGCGGGGCAAAGCCTGATATTCGGGTGAGCGCCTATTCGAAGTAGGCGCAGGGGGAAACCTCGTCGTCGATGGCGTCAGGGTCTTCGGCATGGAACCGGATGAGGTTGCGAAGATGGGTGAAACTGGCCGGGTCCATCTCCTCGAATTCCACGCCCGCGTCGCGCTGGCCTTCCCGGACCACAGTACCCTTAACCCGGATGGTGGCGTCGTCGGAAAGACCGATGGTCACGGTGCAGGGCTCTCCCTCCTCAAGCCTGGGGTCCGGGCTGCAGGACATGCCCTTGAGGCTGAGATTCTTCATGCGCACCGGCACGTCATGGCCGCCGCTACTGACCACAGCGCCGAACATGAGCGGAACCCTGGTCCGGCTGCGTCGTTCCTCCATGCGATTCACTCCTTACAATCCCGATAGCATTTCAGCCCAACGCGCGCCACCCCAGCGGCTTTCCCGCGGTTGAAAAATCATCTACCCTGCCCCGGCCATGCAACCCTGCGATCTTCTCATAACCGCCCGCGCCCTCCTGCCCCAGGACGACGAACGCTCGCTCATCAACCAAGCTGCCGTTGCCGTGACCGACGGCCTAGTCGCCGGCATCGGGCGGATGGACGAAATGGAAGCCGCCTACGCTCCCGACAAGCGTCTCGACCTCGGGAGGGCCCTCCTTCTTCCCGGCCTGGTGAACGCCCACTGCCACGCGGCCATGAGTGTGTTTCGCGGCCTGGCGGACGACCTGCCCCTCATGGACTGGCTGCGGAACAACATCTGGCCCGTGGAGAAACGCCTAAGCAAGGAAATGGTTCACCTGGGCTCCCTGCTCTCCTGCGTGGAGATGCTGCGCCGGGGGATCACCTGCTTTTCGGACATGTACCTCCACGAACACCAAGTCACCCGCGCGGCCGACGAATCCGGCATCCGCTGCCTGGCCGCGGAGGGAGTCATCCAGACGCCCACCCTGACCTACGACTCGCCCGAGGAGGGCTACAGGCTCATCAGGGAACTCCACGCGCAATACGCCAGGCATCCCAGGGTGGGCACGGCCGTCATGGCCCACGCCGTCTACACCACCGGCCCGTCCATGCTGCAGGAGAGCTACAAGCTGGCCGAGGAGCTGGACACCCCGTGGATGATCCACGCCGCCGAATCAACTACCGAAACAGCCAGTTGCGTCGAGGCGCACGGCGACCGCCCCCTGCCCTATCTCGACTCCCTCGGGTTACTCACCCCGCGCGCCACCCTGTTCCACTGCGTGGACGTGACGGAGGGGGAAATCGAGTTGCTGGCGGATCGCGGCGTGGCCGTGGTTCACTGCCCCCAGTCCAACATGAAGCTGGGCAATGGCCTGGCCCCGGTGGAAGCCATGCGCCGGGCCGGAGTCCGGCTGGCACTGGGCACCGACGGAGCGGCCTCGAACAACGACCTGAACCTATTTTCCGAAATGGCCTCCGCGGCCCACGCCCAAAAAGCCCTGACCGGCGACCCGGCGTCCATGCCCGCCCAGGCGGTTCTGGATATGGCCACCCTGGGCGGAGCGGACGCCTTGGGCCTGCCCGGCCTGGGCAGACTGGAGGAGGGCGAATCCGCGGACCTCATCGCCCTGGACCTGGACAAGCCCAACCTCGTCCCCCTGCACAACCCGGCCTCCCAGGCGGTCTACGCAACCTCGGGAGCGGAAGTGCTCTTGACCATGGTCGAGGGCGAAGCGCTCTACCTGGACGGACACATGGACCGCGTCGACTTGGACGCCTTGCGGCGTGAGGTGGAGTCGGCGCGAAAATGGGTCCAACGTCAACTCGCCTCTTGACAGGCCGCCCACCATCCGTAATAGATATCCGTTTTTCGACGACAGCACAGAGACAACCGGGGCCGTACGGCCCGATTTTCCCTTGGGAGGACGCCATGGCCGCGAAAGCCAAGAACAACAAGAACGCTAAGAAAGAAGAAAAGGCCCGCAAAAAGAAGGTCGCTACCAACGCCCTGCAGGGTGCCGAGATGACCGAGCAGGGCCTGAGCTACAACGGCTTCATCCTGGAGCCCGCGGTGGAACAGTGCGAAGGCTGCGAGCGACTGGTGGCCCTGGAGGCCGGCAAATACTGCCCCAGCTACGCCCAGCCCGAGCGCAAATGGGCCCACGGGGTCTGCAACTTCGCCACCCACGTCCGGGCCGAGGTGTCCGGCGGCGAGGTCAAGGTCAACCCCCTCAAGGCCTCCAAGCGCGCCGCCCGCGGTCGCTAAGCCGACACGAAAATCCGGGCGGGTCAGCCATGGCCCGCCCTTTCTTTCCGCCCCAGAGGCGATCCGTCCGGAGCATCCCGCCATGTCCCAGACTTCCAGCGCCATTGACGCGTACCTCGCAGAGCAGGGCCAAGCCGTTATCGATTGGCAGCGCGAACTGGTTTCCCGCGTGGCCCTCGGGCCGGACAACGGCGGCAAGGGCGAGGCGGACAAGGTCGCCTTCATCAAGGACGAATTGGGCAAGCTCGGCATCGAGCCGCTGCGCGAAATGGCCTCCCCCGATTCCCGTGTGGATGGAGGGCGTCCCAACTTGGCGGCCCTGGTTCCCGGACGGGATTCCAACCGAACCCTGTGGATCATCGCCCATACCGACGTGGTACCCGCGGGCGACCCCGGACTCTGGTCCTCCGATCCCTATCAGTTGGCCGTGGACGGCGACACCATCACCGGGCGCGGTGTGGAGGACAACAACCAGGCCATCGTCACCGCCCTGCTCACCGCCAAGGCCCTGACTGAGCAAGAGTTGATTCCCGTCATGAACCTGGGACTCGTCTTCGCCGCCGATGAGGAAACCGGCAACCGGCACGGCCTGGACTTCGTAATGCGCGAGCACGCCGACCTCTTCGGCGACAACGACCTCTTTCTTGTGCCCGACTTCGGCCACCCCGAATCCAAACTCATCGAAGTGGCCGAAAAGAGCATGATGTGGCTCAAGGTGACGGTTACCGGCAAGCAGTGCCACGCCTCCACTCCCCAGGCTGGCCGCAACTCCCTTGTCGCCTGCGCGGACCTCATCATCAAGCTGCGCGGCCTCTCACAACGGTTCGACAGGCGGGACGACCTTTTTGATCCCCCAGTCTCCACCTTCGAGCCGACCAAGAAAGAGGCCAATGTGGAAAACGTCAACACCGTTCCCGGCCGCGACGTTTTCTACGTGGACTGCCGCGTTCTGGCCGAATACTCACTGAGCGATGTGCAGGAGGCCGTCCGGGAAATGGCCCGGGACGTGGCCCGCTCCCACGGGGTCGAGATCGCCGTGGATGCTGTGCATGAAGAACAGGCGGCCCCGGCCACGTCCGTTGACAGCGAGATCGTACACATGCTCCGGGACGCCGTACGCGAGGTGTACGGCGTCACCCCCAGCCCGGTGGGAATCGGCGGCGGCACCGTGGCCGCCTTCCTGCGCAAGAAGGGGTTCGAGGCGGCGGTCTGGTCCACCATCATGCACAACGCCCACCAGCCCAACGAACACGCCCTGATCAGCAACCACCTTCGTGACGCCAAGGTTGTGGCCAGGCTGCTGGCCCCCTCCCCTCGCACCTCGCGATGAAACCCGCCCCTCCCCACGTCTTCGACGCCCTTGTCGTCGGCGCGGGACACGCCGGCTGCGAAGCGGCCGCCGCTCTGGCCAGGCTAGGCCGGAACACCCTGCTGCTGACCATCAACGTGGACCGCTTGGGCCACCTCTCTTGCAACCCGGCCGTTGGCGGCTTGGCCAAGGGCCACATGGTGCGGGAGATCGATGCCCTGGGCGGCATGATGGGCCTGTGGACTGACCGGGCCGGCATCCAGTTTCGCACCCTCAACACCCGCAAGGGGCCGGCGGTCCGCTCCACCCGCGCCCAAGTGGACCGGGACGCCTACATGGCCTCGGTGCGGGCCGATCTCTTCGGGCTCGAACGTCTCTGGATACGGCAGGACACCGCCGAAGAACTCATTGTGCGGGACGGCCGAGTCACAGGGGTCCGCACGGCCCTCGGTGAGGAATTCACCGCACGCCACGTGCTGCTGACCACCGGAACCTTCCTGGGAGGGCTCATGCACGTGGGCTCCACCCGGCTTTCAGGTGGCCGCATGGGAGACCCCGCCTCCACCGGCCTCTCCGCCAGCCTGTCCGGGCTCGGATTCGAGTTGGGGCGGCTTAAGACCGGGACCACGCCCCGTTTGCTCAAGGACTCCATCGACTACACCAGCCTGGAAGAGCAACACGGTGATGATCCGCCGCCGCTGTTCAGCTTCCGCTCGGAAAGCGCTCATCTTCCCCAGGTTCCCTGCCACGTTACTTGGACCAATGCCGCCACCCACGAGGCCATCCGCTCCGGCTTCGACCGCTCTCCCCTTTTTTCCGGTGTAATCACCGGCGTGGGGGCGCGCTACTGCCCGTCCATCGAGGACAAGGTGGCCCGGTTCCCGGAGAAGGATCGGCACCAGATATTCCTTGAGCCGGAAGGCGTGAACAGCCCGGAAATCTATCCCAGCGGCATCCCAACGTCCTTGCCGCTGGACGTGCAAAAAGCCATGCTGGCCACCATCCCCGGGCTTGAACAGGTTCAGATTGTCCGCCCCGGCTACGCCATCGAGTACGACTTCCTGCCACCCACCCAGCTCCGCCCAACCCTGGAGACCAAGCGGCTTCACGGGCTGTGGTGCGCAGGGCAGATCAACGGCACCTCCGGCTACGAGGAAGCCGCGGTCCAGGGATTATGGGCGGCATTGAACATCCACGCCAGACTGGACGACGCGCCTCCGTTCCTGCTCCGCCGCGACCAGGCGTACATGGCGGTCCTGGTGGATGATTTGGTGACAAAGGGAACCAACGAACCCTACCGCATGTTCACCTCGCGCGCGGAGCACCGGTTGCTACTCCGCGAGGGCAACGCCGACCTGCGCCTGACACCCATCGGACGCGAATATGGCCTGGTGGACGACAGCCATTGGTGGCTCTTCCAGGACAAAAAGGCAGCGGTGGACGGTTTGCTGGCCTCGCTTGGGCAGGTCGAAATCCGCCCGGACGCCGCCACCCGGGATGTCCTTGCCGAGTTGGGGCTGACCCCGCCCCACGCCAAGGCCAGCCTGGCCGACCTGCTGCGCCAGCCCGAAGCCCGCATCCACCCCCTGCTTGAAGCCTTTCACCCCGAGGCCGCCGAAACCAGAGAAGACGCCTTGCGCGAAGCCGAAACACAGGCAAAGTACGCGGGCTATCTCCACAGACAGGCGGAACTGGTGGAACGCTCCGGCTCACTTGAAAAAGCCTGTATTCCAGAAGACCTGGACTATGCCCAGGTGGCCGGACTGACGCACGAGGCGAAAGAGAAGCTGGAAACGGTTCGACCGTTGACTCTGGCACAGGCGTCCCGCATTTCCGGCATCACACCGGCGGCTGTCTCCTGTTTGGAAATTCATCTCAAGAAACGCGGCCTGCTCTAGTCTTTGCAAGCTTCGTCAAAGCGATTATTCTCTTAGAAAATACTGGCCTCGGCAGCCGCAATGGACCGGGAATACCTGCGCACCTTTCAGGAGACCTTCCACATAATCCGCCTCACCCCCGAGGCGGGAACGGTATTGCTCGCCGCTTTGCTGCTCGCTGTGGCCGCCCTCGTGGCCGGCATCTGGTTCAACCGCAGGCTCCAGAGCCGCCTGAAGGACATTCCAGCCAATTGGATCGTTTCCCCCGCCCGCATCCGCGACATCCTGCAAACAGCCATCGACCAGCGAGCCAAGGTGGAGATGCTTCTGGACGGAGCGGCCACTCGCACCCGCTTTCTTACCTCCCAGGCGGTGGAACTTTCCGATGAAAGTCTGCGGCTGGAGTTGTCCGGCGCCGTGACGCTTTCCAGCGACTGGAAGGACCGTGCCGTGGAGGCCTTTCTGCGCGTGCGGGAGCGGGGCGAGAAACAGCTGCGATTTTACGGCTTCACGTCCAGGCTGGCGGGTATGCGCGTGGACAGTCAGGGCTTCGGCCTGGTGGACGTGTATCTCCCACAGCGCCTGGAGATCCGCCAAAAGCGCATGCACCTGCGTATCGAGCCCCCTCGCGGCTGGTCCGGGGGCTCGCGGTCTGGCCCGAAGACAGCATCCCCGCCGAATCCCCGGGGGATTGGGGCGAGCCCGCCCTGAGACATCAACCCCGCGAGGATTCCGGTGTCCGGCTCATCAACCTCTCCGCGGGCGGCCTTCGCTTCGAAGCGCCCCCAGACTCCCAAGAGCATGGCGAAACCGCCGAACTCAAGATCGGCGACCGCTTTTATCTCCGCCTGGACCTGGAAAGCCCGGCGGACAACGAATCGATCCGCTACTTCCTCTACGGCCGGGTACGCAACGCGTACGAGGACTTCGCTTCACGGCGCAAAGAGGTGGGGCTGCGTTTTCTTTCACAGGCCCGGCGCCCTTCGGACAATCCGGATAGCCTGGCATGGAGCCCGATTGACGACGAAGCGGGCGTGGAGAGCATTGACAACTGGGTTTTCAAGCGGCATCTGGAAATGCACCGGGAGAGGGGCTCCTCGCCCGATTCGTAACCGCAACAAAGGAGTTTCCTTTTGGAAGACGGCAGTCCCAGTTCCTCGGACGGGGGGTTCTGGTCCACTCTGGCCAACCTCTTTAAAAACCGCAACGGCCACTCCCTTGAAGACACCATCCGAGAATCCCTCCGCGAGGGGGAAATCAAGGTGGACGACGTGGCCATGCTGCTCGGTGTGCTACGCCTGCAGAATACCCAGGTGCAGGACATCATGGTGCCTCGTCCGGACATCATATTCGCGGACGAGGCCAATGGCGTGGAGGGCGTGGCCCAGCTCATCATCGAATCCGGCCATTCCCGCATACCGGTCTACAGCGGGGACAAGGACAACATCGTTGGCATCATCCACGCCAAGGACCTCCTGCGGGCGCTGGTCGGCGACTCCCGCCCCTCGCTCGGCGAACTCATGCGCCAACCACTTTTCATCCCCGAGACCAAAAACGTCCGCGACATGCTTCAAGACTTCCGGCGTCGGCGAATGCACCAGGCGATCGCCCTGGACGAGTATGGTGGAACCTCCGGACTGGTCACGCTGGAGGACGTGCTGGAAGAGATCGTGGGGGAGATCGAGGACGAGCACGACATCGGGCAGCCCCTGGAAATTCAGGAACTGCCCGACGGCACCTTCCTGGTGGCTGGACGCCTCGAACTCGACGAGCTCAACGAGCGCTTCAACACCAACATCGACTCCGGCCAAGTGGAAACCATTGGCGGATATCTGTGCGAACTGACGGGCCGGGTTCCCAGACAGGGGGAATTCTTTACCCTCGAGGGGCATCGCTTCACCGTCAAGGAAGCCAACAAAAAAAACATCCGCTGGATTCACGTCCAATCCGCCGCCCAAAGCGACTGATCACGTGCTTTTCTGGGCAGTTCTCGCCGTCATCGGAGCCTGGTCCGGCTTCGCCAACCTCTGGCTGCACATCCCCGCACTAGGGCTGCTGCTACCTGTGGGCTTGGCGGGAGCAGCCCTGCGCTCGCCCTCTCCCCGCAAGGCGGCCAAATGCTGCTTCTGGACGGCCACCGCCGCCTACCTCGGCTCTCTCTACTGGATAGCCTTGCCGGTCCACGACTACGGCGGGCTCAACTGGCTCCTGGCCGCTCCCTGTCCGGTCCTGGTGGCCATGTACCTGTCCCTCTACGCCGCCGTGTTCGGCTGGGTGGTCCACCGGTTCGGAAGCGGAGGCTCGGCTTGGCGCGCCGGACTTCTCATCGGCGGAGCGTGGGCTTGCCTGGAGGCGTTGCGCGGCGTCGCTCTGACCGGCTTTCCCTGGCTGACCACGTCCTCCGGCCTCGCGCCCTGGCCTTGGGCCATCCAGGCCGCGGCCTGGATCGGCGGGCTTGGCCTGGGGCTGGTGTTGACCACAGCGGCCGCCTGGCTGCTCTTCCCCGGTCGCGGGACCGCATCGGTCCGCTTGGCGGGCGCCGTGGTTCTGGCGGCTGTCGCCCTCTTCGGCGCGGATAGACTGCAAGACCCTCTAACGCCCTCGGCCCGGGCCGAAGTGGCCCTCGTCCAAGGCAACATAGACCAGGGGCGCAAGTGGGACGACAAGTTCATTCAAGGTACAGTGGATCGCTACATCTCCCTGAGTGAAGAAGTCCTGCGCGGCGGAGCGGAGGCGGTGATCTGGCCGGAAACCGCCCTCCCCTTCTATTACCAGGAGCAGAGCCCCCTGCGTCGTCGCGTCCGGTCCTTCGCCCGCGGGGAAGGGATTGCGCTGCTTACAGGCGCGCCAGCCTACCGCATGGAAAGCTCCGGGGAATACACGCTGTTCAACCGCGCATACCTCGTCAACGGCCGGAATGTATTCGAGTCCGCTTACGACAAGGTGCATCTTCTGCCCTTTGGCGAATACGTCCCCTTCGGCGACTACCTTCCCATAGACAAACTTGTGCAGGGCGTGGGCGACTTCGCTCCGGGACAGCGCGACGACCCGCTGGTATCCGGCGATCTTGCGATGGGCGTGCTGATCTGCTATGAAGCAATCTTTCCCGATCTGGCCCAGGAGCGGGTGGCCAAAGGAGCAAACCTCCTGGTCAACATCAGCAACGACGCTTGGTTCGGGGAGTCCAGCGCGCCCCTGCAGCATCTCCACCTCTCGCTGCTCAGGGCCGTTGAGCAGGGACGGGCCATGGTCCGTTGCACGAATACCGGCATTTCGGCTTTCATCGACCCCAGGGGGCGCATTCTCGAATCCACAGGGCTCTTCACAGCCACGGCCATAAGCCGGGAGATGCCTTTGCTGCGCCGCACTACCTTCTACCACCGCCACCACGAAGCCTTCGTGTGGGGAGTCTTTTTGCTGACCGCCGCCGCAGCCTTGCCGGGCTTGCTTCGGCGAAGCTGAGAAACATTCCAGGAACAGCCATGCTGCAACTCGCTGAACTCAAGACGGAAGCCCTGCCACTTCTGGAACAGTACGACTCCCTCTGGGGGCGGCTTTGACCTGCCCAGCCTCAAGGACCGCCTCAAGAAAATAGAAGAAGAACTTTCCAAACCAGGGGCCTGGGACAACCCGGACAAGATGACCCCCCTGCTGCAGGAAAAGAGCCGCCTGGAATCCAAGGTGGAACGCATGGAGGCCCTGCGTCAGGCCAAGGAGGACGCCGAGGCCTGGCTGGAACTCGCCCAGGAGGACGACAGCAGCGAGGCCTTGCAGGCTCTGGACGACCAGCTCAAGAATCTGGGCAGGCTTCTGCGGGAGCTGGAGATGGGCCTCTTGCTTTCCGAGCCGGAGGACAAGGCCTCGGCCATTCTGGAAATCCACCCCGGGGCCGGCGGCACAGAAGCCCAGGACTGGGCGGCCATGTTGCTGCGCATGTACCGGCGGTGGGCGGAGCGCAACGAATACGGGTTTAAGGAACTTGACTACCTTGACGGGGACGAGGCGGGGGTAAAGAGTGTTACCGTGCAGGTCGAAGGCGAGCACGCCTACGGCTTCCTGAAGGGAGAAAAAGGTATCCATCGCCTCATCCGCATCTCCCCCTTCGACACGTCCGGACGTCGGCATACCTCTTTCGCCTCGGTGGACGTGCTGCCTGACGCGGGACAGGAAATCGAGATTGACATCCGCGAGGAGGACGTCCGGGTGGATACCTACCGCTCCAGCGGCCCGGGCGGCCAGCACGTCAACAAGACCTCCTCCGCGGTCAGGCTGACCCACATCCCCACGGGGGTGGTGGCTCAGTGCCAAAGCGAGAAATCGCAATTGCGCAACCGCGACGCGGCCTACAAGATTCTCAAAGCCAGGCTCTACGACGCCGAGGTCAAAAAACGCGAGGAGGAGCGCCAGGCGGCCTACGAAAACAAGGAGGCCATAGCCTGGGGCAGCCAGATCCGCACCTATACCCTGCAGCCCTACCGACTGGCCAAGGACCACCGGACGAACACCGAGGTAGGCGACGTGGATGCGGTGCTGGATGGTCAACTGGATGATTTCATCCGCAGCTACCTGTTGCAATTCCATGCAGGATGACACCGTGAACGGAAACAACCGGCAGGAGTTGGCCCAGGAGCTGGAGCGCCTTCGGTCGAGTCTGAAGGAGCGAGGACCTGACAGCCGGTGCGACGATCCCCGGGACACCCTGGCCATCATGCGGCTTTGCCCCGGCTTGCCCGAAGGTGAATGGTCCGAACTGGTGGAGAGCCACAACCTGTCGGAATGGATGGCCGTGCCGCTGGACGGCGAACTCTATCCCCACCTGTTGGACCTGCAGAACCGCCTGGATGACTTGGTTCACCTGGCCGAACACGACGCGCTCACCGGATTGGCCAACCGTCGCTTCTTCGAGCGGGTGCTGGATGTCGAGGTTGAGCGGGCCCATCGCAACCGTGGCGCCCTGACCCTCGTCGTCCTTGACATCGACGACTTCAAGCGGATCAACGACACACACGGACACCCCTGTGGCGACAAGGTGTTGCGGCGTTTCGCCGACCTGCTGAAACAGGGTACCCGGCGCTATGACCTGGCCGCTCGCATCGGTGGCGAGGAGTTCGCTTTGGTGCTTTCCGGCGTGGGACAGCTTCGCAGCCAGGCCATGCTGGCGAGGCTCATGGATGACATCCGCGAGATTCGGGTTGCGTGCGACGGTCAACGGATTCCAGTGACCTGCTCCGTGGGCATCGTCAGCTACAAGGGAAGGGTTTCCCTGGAAACGGAAAAACTGATTGAAATGGCCGACAAGGCCCTCTACGAGGCCAAGGCCGCTGGCAAGGACAGGGTGGTGACGGCCCCAATTCCCGACATGGCCGAATCCGTTATCGACAAGACCCTTGTCCATTCCAACGAAAAGAAATTTCTCTTCTCCGGAATCAAGTAGGACGACCATGGAGAACACGAACAACACTCTCAGCGTGTCTGTCATGAGCGGCAAGGGCGGCGTGGGCAAGACCAACATCGCCCTCAGCCTCGGATACGCCATGCGTTCCAGGGGGCATCCCCTGCTGCTCATGGACTGCGACCTCGGCTTGGCCAACCTCGACGTTCTCCTGGGCATCTCACCGGAACGCAACCTCCAGGACCTGATCAAGCCCGACATTTTCCCCAAGGAGGTCGTGGTGGCCCTGGAGCAGGGAGGGTTCGACTTCCTTCCGGCCGCTTCGGGCGTTCCGGAACTGGTGGAGATGGACGAGGACATGCAGGACATTCTCTTCCGGAAACTCGTCCGCCTCATTGGCGACTACCGCTATCTTCTCATGGACCTTGGCGCGGGCATCAATCGCACGGTGCTTTCCTTCGCCACCATGACCCAGATGCGGGTGGTTATCGTCACGCCCGAACCAACCTCGCTCACCGACAGCTACGCTCTTATGAAGGTTCTGCACCAACAGCACGGTATCGACGATTTTCTGATCGTCGTGAACCAGGCCAGCCAAAGCGAAGGCAAACAGACTTTTGAACGGCTGCACGCCGCCTGCCAGCGCTTCCTGGAAATCAACATCCGCCACCTGGGAACGGTCCGCAGCGATCCGGCCGTGCTGGAGGCCGTCCGGCGTCAACAGCCTCTGATGCGCTACGCCCCCGGTTCCGACGCGGCCAAGGACTTGACGGCCATCGCCACCAGGCTGGAGCGATTCCGGCAAGACAATCTCGACCTCATCGGTCAGACTCCCATTCTGCGTTCCTTTCCGGCTCTTGCGGAATGATTCTTGACGTTGGAACCGCTTTTTGGGCAGTTTGATCAGGAACGTTCGTGACTTTGGCGACCGATAGGCGGCCGCCCTGTGTCCTTACCACAACGCGAGGGTGGACAATGAACAAGAGCGAGTTGATCAAGACCCTGGCCGAGGAAAAAGAGATCCACGTCGATGACGCCGCGATGATCGTCAATGGCTTCATCGATTCCATCAAGGACTCCCTCGTCCAGGGCGACAGGGTGGAAATTCGCGGTTTCGGCAGCTTCAAGATCAAGGACTACAAGGGCTACACCGGACGCAACCCCAAGACCGGCGAGCTGGTGGAGGTTCAACCCAAGAAACTTCCCTTCTTCCGCCCCGGGAAGGAGCTGAAAGAATTCCTCAATAGGTAGGCATGCCGCAACGAGTCGCCTTTCTCCTGATCCTGGCCCTGTGTCTGGTGGCCGGGCCGAAACCCGCTTCGGCCTCACCGGAACTGACCCTTCTGCTGACTGGCGACTCGCACGGGGAATACAGGCCTTGCCCGTCCTGACGGCAGAGCACCATCGGCGGGCTGGCCCGGAGGGCCACCCTCTTTTCCAAGGCGCGGAAGCGCGCCGGGGACAGGTTGCTCGCTTTCGGCGGCGCGTGGGAGTTCGCTCCACCTCGGCACGATCCGCCCCATACCAACCGGGCAAACGCTCTGACGCAAGCGTATGCCGCCCTGGATTACGATGCCGGGCTGCTCGCTCCCGAGGAAATCGACTACCTTCACCGGGGCGGGGTGGAGCCTCCGGCTCCTTTCATCGCGCCGGACGGCCCTGTGGGACTGACATTCTCCACACCTGGAGGTCTTGTCGGACTCGTCCTCACCCCGCATACGGAGCATCCGGAAACGATCTTTGATGACGTTCTGAGGGAAGCCGGGAGGCTTTCCAATGAGGTGGACTTGGTCGTGGTGGCGACACCCTGGGGCGTGGACGCGGAGCAGGAACTGCTCAAGACTTCCGACGGCCAATTCCATATCCTTTGGGGCACCGGTCCCGGTCCTGGCGTGGCCGGCAAGCTCGCTCGGGAGAACACGGTGCTATGGACTCGTCCCTACGATGAGGGCAAGGCCGTGCAAAGGATCGAGGTTCTGGCCTGGCCCCATGGTGAGGGGTTCCGCTGGAGCGAGGACACAATCCGCTCCACCGTCGTCCCCCTTAAGGATGACGTGGAGGCTGATCCGGAAATGGACGCGCTGCTGGAACGCGCGCGGGAATAAGAGCAAAGGAGCGAGCCATGCAGTTCAAGGGCGCCTTCACGGCAC
The DNA here is from genome assembly GCF_000711295.1 of Desulfohalovibrio reitneri. Classification (NCBI taxonomy): domain Bacteria; kingdom Pseudomonadati; phylum Thermodesulfobacteriota; class Desulfovibrionia; order Desulfovibrionales; family Desulfovibrionaceae; genus Desulfohalovibrio; species Desulfohalovibrio reitneri. The sequence goes on from NZ_JOMJ01000003.1 coordinate 1,113,349, forward strand.
TGGTTACACCGTTTCGTGACGGCGAAGTCGACGAAACGGCCTACCGCGACCTCATCGAGTGGCAGATCGAGCAGGGCATCCATGGACTTGTGCCCTGCGGCACTACCGGCGAATCCGCCACGCTGTCTCATGAGGAGCACAAACGAGTCATCTCCATCTGCGTGGACCAGACCAAGAAACGCGTTCCCGTTCTGGCCGGCGCGGGCTCCAACAACACCCGCGAGGCGGTGGAACTGACCCGCTACGCCAAGGAAGCCGGAGCGGACGGCGCGCTGCTTATCACACCCTACTACAACAAGCCCACCCAGCGGGGGCTTGTGGCTCATTTCAAAACCATCGCCCAGGAAGTGGACCTGCCTTTTATCGTCTACAACGTGCCTGGGCGCACAGGCGTGAATTGCCTGCCGGAAACCCAGGCCGAGCTGTTCTCGACCATCCAGCAGGTCAAGGGGGTCAAGGAGGCCACAGCCGACCTCGTCCAGGTTTCCCGCATCATCGAGTTGTGCGGCCCCGAATTCGCCTTCCTCTCGGGAGATGACTTCACCGTGCTACCCTCCTTGTCCGTTGGCGGCCACGGCGTCATTTCCGTAGTCACAAACATAGCTCCCTCCCTCATGGCCTCCATGTGCGAGGCTTACGCCGCGGGGGAGACAAACCGGGCCAAGGACCTGCACTACCAATTGGCGCCACTGTGCCGGGCCATGTTCGCCGAAACCAACCCGATTCCGGCCAAAACCGCGCTGGGAATGATGGGCAAGATCAAAACCGAACTGCGTCTGCCACTCTACCCAATGGAAGAGAAGAACGAGGCCCTGGTGCGCGACGCCCTGGAACTGGCCGGCCTGCTGTAACGGCCAGCCGGTCACAGAACGAAAAAGGCCCGCCCGGGATTCCCGAGCGGGCCTTTTGTTTGTTTTAAGCGCGGGAAGGTTTAGGCGAAAGCCTTCTCGAAGGGGGGCACGACCTGCTTCTTGCGGGACAGCACACCGTCCAGCCAGACGCTGCGGCCATCCAGGCCCTTGCCGAAGGCCTTCTCGACCACGGAAGCGTCGTCGGTGATGGCCAGCATCTCGGAGCCTTCCTTCATGATGTCGGTCAGCAGCAGGAAGATGGAGTGGTGGCCGCCAGCTTCCTTGGCCTTCTTCATTTCTTCGTAGAGGCCGTCCTTGCGGCCTTCCAGCATGGACAGGTCCACGACCTCGAGCTGGCCGATGCCGACCTTCTTGCCGCCCATGTCGAAGTCCTTGTAGTCGCGCTTGAGCAGTTCCAGGTCGGTGGCTTCGTCCACGGCGCTCTTGACCTTAAACATCTCCACGCCCAGCTCTTGATAATCGGAGATGCCGGAGATCTTAACCAGGTCCTCGACGGCCTGCTTGTCAAAATCGGTGCAGGTGGGGGACTTGAACATCACGGTGTCGGACAGGATGGCGCAGAGCATGGCGCCGGCGATGTCCTTGGGAATTTCGATCTTGGCGAAATCGTACATGTTCTTGATGACGGTGGCGGAGCAGCCCACGGGCCAGACCCACATCTCCAGCGGCTCGGGGGTGGTGATGTCGCCCAGCTTGTGGTGGTCGATGATGCACTTGATCTCGCCCTTCTCCAGGTTGTCCATGCTCTGGGACTTGTCGGAGTGGTCCACCAGGCAGAGTTCCTTGCCGGTGGCGTCGGCGTCCACCTCGGGGGTGGCCAGGCCGAACTTCTCCAGCACGAACTTGCTCTCGGGGTTGATCTCGCTCTGGGTCACGGGCTTGGCGTCGGCGCCCTTGAACTTCTTGTACAGGTCGGCGGCGGCGATGGCCGACACGACGGTGTCGGTATCCGGGCTCTTGTGGCCAACACAGATCAAAGCCATGAGGTCCTCCTAAGGTGTTGATTTTTCTAATCAGTCGAACGCGAATGTGATAATTATCACATAAGTCCACCGCTGCCAAGACCCGGTGGGCGCATGGTAACGAGGCCTACAATGTAAAACAGCCGTTCTCGTAGATGACCTTGCTGCCGCCCCCGGCAAGGTGTGCTGTGACGATCTTTGCCTCGGTGTTAACAAGGTCCCAGTGGAGGGCGGAGGAGTTGAACCCCAGTGCCTTCTTCAGATCACTGTTGAGTATGGCGGGCTCTCCGTCAAAGGTGTCCGGGTAGGCCATACCCAGAGCGATGTGGCAATTACCCTGTTCGCCGCCAAAGTTCTCGTCGAAGAGCGTGTGGGCCATGAACCGCTTGATGCGAGAGAACCGCGCGTCAGTCAGGGAGAACTCGCCCAGACGCTTGGCGCCGGGGTCCATGGATGTCTGGCGGATGGCGAATGCTTCCCCACGCTCAGCGGAGAGGCCGACAAGATTGCCCCGCTTGAACTCCAGCCGCACGCCCTGCACGATGTTCCCCTGACGAAAGGACGGCTGGTCCGCGAAATACACGCCCCGGGTGGTTCGGCAGTCCGGCGAGGTATAGATTTCAAAGCTAGGGACGTTATGGCCCGTCAACCCCAGCCAGCGGCGATTGTCGCCTACCCCCATCTCCAGGTCACATCGTTCGGATTCCACACGCAAGGTGGATATACCCATGCCGTCAAGCCAAGCACGGATCTCGGCGGTTTGCTTGTGAATAAGCGCCCAATCCTTCTCGGGCTGGCCGAGATTCAGCAGGCAGGCCGCAGCCACTTCCGCTGCGTATTCCTCCACCGGCATCCCCGCCTGCGCGGCCAGCGCCTCGGTCGGGTGGATTCCCAGGGTCCAGCCGAAAGCGCCCGCCTGTTCACGCCTGTCGAGGAGGTCGCGCAAAGGCTTGCGGGAAAGCTGCCTCAAGCTGAGGTCATCCGGATCCACATCCGCCAGGTGGGTCAAGGACTCGGGCGCAAGCAAATGGATGGCCCCGCCAATACCGCGAAGCATTTCCTCTTCGCCGGGGGGAATGAACCTGATTTGGTTGAAGCGGCCTTCACTGTAGAGAGCGCGCTCCATGCGTGGCGTGGGCAGAATGCGCAGAAAGGGGTTAAGACCGGCTTGCAGCAGCTTTGTGTGAAGGACTTCGGCAAGACCATGCGCTTGACGGTCGAAATTAACCAGAACCGACTCGCTGGAAGTGAGCGCTTTTCCCCGCGATGTGCGGAGCGCCCAAAGCAGAACGTCGGCGTATTTCTCGAGTTGATCCGGTGTAAACAGACTCATGACCTGTCCTTGAAGCCGAACACCCTCCCCCGTTGCACAGCTCCCGCACCGAACCGTTCCTGGATGGCGTCCAGAGTGCGGTCCAGTCGCGCGGACCCCTTGTCCTCGCAGGATTCATCCAGCAAGCCGAGTTGGACCGAACCGAAGCCGAATCCGGAGACAGAGATACCAATGAGACGCACCGGACGCTCTGGGCCAAGTCGTTCCAGCAATTCGCTGGCGGTGCGGAAGATGTTTTCCGTGTCATCCACCGCCATGTGCAAGGAATGACTGCGGGTAAGGGAAGTGAAGTCGGCGTATTTGAGTTTCAATGTAATTGTTCTGCCTTTGAGCCCCTTGCGGCGGAGCATCCGCCCCACCCGCTCGGCCTGCAAGTACAACCAACTGGTCAGGATTTCATAATCCCGCGTGTCCTTCTGAAACGTGTTTTCCGCGCCGCAGGACTTGGGATCGCTGTGGGGCACCACTTCATCGCTACCCCTCCCGTGGCCCCGCTCCCAAAGAAAAACGCCTCCCTTTTCACCGAAACGGCGGAGCCAGAAATCACGGCTGAAACGCTGGATTTCCGCGGCGTAACTGACCTGATATACCTCCAGGGCTCGCACCATCCTCTTGCCCACCCCCGGGATATCTCCCACAGGCAGGGTTTTGAGAAAATCCTGCACCGCGTCTTTTTCAAGGATGAATACCCCGTCGGGTTTGTCCTTGTCAGAACAAATCTTGGCCAGAAACTTGTTAGGCGCCATACCAACCGACGCAGTCAGCCCTGTTGCCTCTCGAATGGCGCGTTTGACAGCCAGCGCAACTTGCATGGGAGGCCCAACCAAGCGGTCCATGCCGGTCACGTCCACATAGGCCTCGTCAACCGAGGTTTGCTCCATGAGAGGAGAGAAGCTCCGCACCGCGTCCATGACCTGTCGGGAAACCTCGCTGTAGCGGCCATGTGTACCAGGCAAAAAAACGCCCTGCGGACACAAGCGCCTGGCCTGTACCACCGGCATGGCGGATCGCACACCGAAAACGCGGGCTTCATATGAAGCCGCGGAAACCACGCCCCGATCGTTGTTGCCAATGATGACGGGCTTTCCTTTTAGTTCGGGATTGTCCACCTGCTCCACCGAAGCGAAGAAAGCGTCCATGTCAAGGTGCATGATCAAACGTGAGGGACTGGCCACGTGAATCTCCAACCATGTACTTAGTCGGCCCTGAAAAACATCTATGACACTGAAAAGAATTAACAAAGTGTAGCATTCAATGTATCATTCTCGACCAGGAACTGTAGTGATTCTGCAAGAAACCGGTCGCGCCGTCACCGGTTCGGGAGTGATGATGAAGGCCAAGCCAGCCAAAAGCGATCAGGGCAATTTCCTCTACGAGGACCTCATCGATCAGCTCAATCCCAAGGACCCGCTGCTCAAGCTTGCAGCGAACATCCCCTGGGAAAGGTTCGAGCAGGAGTTTTCTAGCCTCTATAGTGAGTATGGTCGTCCAGCAAAGCCCATCAGACTCATGGTCGGGCTCATGATCCTCAAGCAGCTTGAAAATCTGAGCGACGAGCGTGTCATTGAGGCTTGGGTCCGGAACCCCTACTATCAGGCCTTCTGCGGTGAGACGCATTTCCGGTGGAGGCTTCCTTGTGACCCCACGGACTTGGTTTATTTCCGCAAACGCATCGGCGAGGGTGGGGCGCGTTTGATCTTCGAGGTCTCGGTGGGTCTGCACGGCGACGACGCCATGGAGCGGGAGATCGCCGTGGACACCACGGTCCAGGAGAAGAACATCACCTTCCCCACTGACGTGAAGCTTCTGACCAAGGTCATCAAGCGATGCAGGGCCATCGCCGAGTTCGAAGGAATCAGCTTGCGCCGCAGTTTCCGCCGTGAATTGCCAGGCCTCCTGCGCCAGCGATTCAAGAGTCGCAAGATCATCAAACGCATTCGGACCATGGCTGGCGTCCTGATCCGCGAACTTGAGCGCAAACTGCCCAGGGATTCGTTGGCCAGGCACAGGGAAGCTATGCAGCTCTTCCGCCGGGTCCATGACCAGAAACGTACCGACAAGAACAAGATCTACAGCCTGCACGAACCGGACGTGCTTTGCATCGGCAAGGGCAAAGAGCACAAAAAGTACGAGTTCGGACGCAAGGCCTCCATCGCCTGGACCAAGACCACCGGTGTGATCGTAGGAGCCATGTCCTTCAAGGAGAACGTTTTCGACGGTCACACCCTGCCGGATGTTCTGGAGCAAGTTTCGCAAATCACGGAATCCTGCCCCGAGGCGGCCATCTGTGACCGGGGTTACAGGGGGCGCAAAAAAGTCGGTGACACGAGCATTCTGATTCCGGGCCGGCCGAAGAAAAGCGACACGCCCTACCAGAGACGAAAGGCCAGGCAACGTTTTCGCAGACGCGCTGGCATCGAGCCGGTGATCGGACATCTCAAACACGACTTCCGCATGGCCAAAAACTTCCTGAAAGGGGCCCTCGGTGATGCGATCAACCTGCTGATGGCCGCAGCCGCGTTCAACTTCAAGAAGTGGATGCGGGGACTGAAGCACTTTTTGTCTCTTTTCGCCCCTTGGCTCTGCTTCGGAACCTGGAGTCGGGGCAGACTAAAGTACGCCTGATTCAATCTGAAAGGCCTTTTTCAGGACCGACTACTTAACCATCCTGGGGTTCCCAGTCCATGATCAAAAAAGGCCTTCCGCCGGAACGGAAGGCCTTTGTGAATGCGGAAGAAACGCTTCGCCTACTCGAGGTCGGCCTGAACCTGCTGCATAAGTTGCATGGCCTCGTTCAGTCTTGCCGCCTGGGTTTCATTCAACCCTTCACCGATCTGGCCGAGGCGAGCGTTCATCTCGTTCAGGGCGTCAACGACCATGGCCTGACGCATTTGCTGCGGCATGTTGTCCACGCGCTGCTCCAGCCCTTCAACAGAGCCGGAGAGCTGCCCGACCTCCTGCTCAAGCCCGCTCAGGGCTTCCACTTCGCTGGTGAGGCCTCGGATGTTCTGGTTCAGACCGAAAAAGAACACGACCAGAAGCAGGACCGCCAGAATGGAAATGAAGATGGAGACCTTGGCCATGTCACGGCTGGTACGACCGGCAACCTCGTTGGCGAGGTTGGCCTCGCCGTCCGGATTCTCGTCCTTGTAGTCGGTAATGGAATGAACCTTGTCGGAACCGCTCATGATAACCTCCCTAATTTGCGAATAATCTCATGATGTCGAATGGAAATAGTACACTACCCCAACGGGAGCATTCCCGCAAGGTAAGCCCATGTTGACAACATTCGGGTAAAAGCCCCAGATAAAGAAGTTGGCGTGACATATGCCGGAATATTCACACGATAAATACTCGCTTCGCGACCGCCTCATCGGGCTTGGCGAACGCTCCGTCCGTAAAAGCTATTACCCGGAACTGCAGCATCGTCTTGGTGAACTTGAGCGTTTTCGAGCAATTATGGATCAAGTCGGCGAAGCGATTTTTGTTTTTGATCCAGAAAACCTGACCATTTCAGAGGCCAACCTTACAGCTTCAAGCCTCAGCGGTCTTCCACCCGATGATTTGCTTGGCATGCGGCTCGACGAAATCCTCCCAGAAGAAGACGCATCCGTACTGTCAGCCCTTCCCAATAACGGCGAAGAAGCGGCCATACTGGAAACCACGTTCCCGCACGGAGATACCGGACGGACATTCGAATTGAACGCGAGAATGGTCGGTTTCGGGGATCAACGCCTTTGTGTAGCAGTGGTTCGGGACATAACTTCCCGGAAAGTGGCTGAGTTGCGGCTACAGAATTCCCTGCGAGAAAAGGAGGTGATGTTGCGGGAGATTCACCATCGGGTGAAGAATAATCTGCAGATCATATCCTCCCTCTTCAATTTGCAGATCATGCACGGAGGACGCGGAACCGAGGATATTTTTCGTACCGCACAGGGGAGGATTCAGTCCATGGCGCTGGTTCATGAGCGCCTCTACCAGACCGAAAACCTCAGTGCAGTTCCTTTCGACGATTACATGCGCCGCATAAGCGAGGACTTGGTATCCACTTATTCGGCTCAAGAGCGGGTGTTATTGCGGATTGATAGCGAGCACATCTATCTGCCGTTGGACACAGCCATACCACTGGGGTTGATCGTCAATGAAATAATAACCAACAGCCTGAAACACGCATTTGGCGATGATCTGGCGGGAACAATAACGATTTCATTTCAAAAGGTTTCCGGTGAATGCCGTCTGCTTATATGTGATACTGGAGAAGGATTCACCGACAAAGCGCATTCCGCCGAGGAAAGGCTTGGGCTGAAACTCATCTCCACACTCGCCGGACAAATACGGGGCAGTGTGGAATTTCCCCCCACAGACCAAGGCGCCTGCCTGCTTGTACGCTTCCCCTATCCTGATAAGTAGAGAGGCCGGCGTTGCCGCCGGCCTCCCACGGCGGTGTAGAATCGCTCGCTATGTAAAGCTGCGAGTGAACAACTCCTCAATGGCCTTTCGCCCATTGTCCTCCAGAAACCTGGTTCCTGTACCGGTGAAATGATGGTGGCTGATAACGGGCTTTTCGACCATTTCCCAGGTGTCCTTGATCCAGTGAAACCAGGAATCTCGCTGCTGATCGAAGCAAAACAAGGGCTTATTGCACAGTTTGGCGAATTCGGCCGCCCAGCCGGTTCCGCCCTTGACCGTCTTGTCCTCTTGCACGCTACCCACGACAAAAATCTCGTTTCCGCTTGATACCATCCAGCAGATGGACTGGAGCACTTTGCGGAAAAGCGGAGCGCGGGAATAATTCCGGTTCATCAGCTTGGAAACGTAGGTCATGCTGACGTCTTTGAGGTTCAGCTCCTCCTGCGTCAGAAAGCGCTGTCCCCGCTGCCGTTCCATTTGATGCCCCTCGAAGGTGTAATTTACTTCCTCCAGGCCCTGCCGCTCGGCCATGCGGCCGAACAGTTCCTCAGCACCACGGGCGCCGCCGCTGTAAAGTATGCATTCTTTGGGATCGAGTGGCATCACGGGCTCCTTGGCGAGGTTGAAGAATGAAGGATGCCCCTACCACAAGAGGAGGTTCGGAGCAATATACGGTAATCGCGGCCTTAAACGCAATGAGAGCCATGTACCCGAGATCTAGCGGCCGGAGTTCTCCACTCCACTCAATCTATCCGGAAGAAGTGCCCTTCGCATCTCTCGCCAACAGCATCAATTTTGCAACAAATTCGGGACTGAGGCTTTCCCGCGAAAGTGTCATTTTGGGACGCCCTCGCTCCAAAAACAGTTGTGCGTCACGTAGTTTACGAACGAATTCGGGAGATTCAGCCAACACTTGCTTGGCGGCTTCGACGACTCCTTGCGAAAAACCGGAATGTTGCATGCGGTATGTTTCTCCTAGAACACGGAGAAGTGCAGATGGCATGCCGGATTTAAAGGCTATACAACTGTACGAAGAAGCCAACAACAAAAAGCCCCCGGTTCTTTTTTGAGAACCGGGGGCTTTTGGAAATGAGCCCTGGCGGCGACCTACTTTCCCACGGATTAGTCCGCAGTATCATCGGCGATGCGGGTCTTAACTGCCGAGTTCGGAATGGGATCGGGTGTGACCCCCGCTCTGTGGCCACCAGGACAAATGCCTTCAAGTATATGAATGGCAACGAGGAGCGCGTTGTAAGTATGGGGAGTAAGCCGCACGATCGATTAGTACCGGTCAGCTCCACGTGTCGCCACGCTTCCACCTCCGGCCTATCCACCTGGTGGTCTACCAGGGATCTTCAGGGAGCCGAAGCTCCAGGGAGAACTTATCTTGAGGCAGGCTTCCCGCTTAGATGCCTTCAGCGGTTATCCTTTCCGAACGTAGCTACCCAGCCGTGCCGCTGGCGCGACAACTGGAACACTAGAGGTTCGTCCACCCCGGTCCTCTCGTACTAGGGGCAGCCCCTCGCAGTTCTCCTGCGCCCACAGAGGATAGGGACCAAACTGTCTCACGACGTTTTAAACCCAGCTCGCGTACCACTTTAAACGGCGAACAGCCGTACCCTTGGGACCTGCTCCAGCCCCAGGATGTGATGAGCCGACATCGAGGTGCCAAACCGCGCCGTCGATGTGAACTCTTGGGCGCGATCAGCCTGTTATCCCCGGCGTACCTTTTATCCTATGAGCGATGGCCCTTCCATGCGGGACCACCGGATCACTAAAGCCGACTTTCGTCCCTGCTCGAGATGTCTCTCTCACAGTCAAGCCCCCTTCTGCTTTTGCACTCGACGGCTGGTTTCCAATCAGCCTGAGGGGACCTTTGCGAGCCTCCGTTACTGTTTGGGAGGCGACCGCCCCAGTCAAACTACCCACCAGACGCTGTCCCCGCGCCGGATGACGGCTACGGGTTAGGGCCCTAGACTGGCAAGGGTGGTATTTCAAGGATGGCTCCACGCATACTGGCGTACACGATTCAAAGCCTCCCACCTATCCTACACATGCCAGCCCAGAACACAACGTCAAGCTGTAGTAAAGGTGCACAGGGTCTTTCCGTCCTTCTGCGGGTAGACGGCATTTTCACCGCCACTTCAATTTCACCGAGTCTCTGGTCGAGACAGCGCGGAGATCGTTGCGCCATTCGTGCAGGTCAGAACTTACCTGACAAGGAATTTCGCTACCTTAGGACCGTTATAGTTACGGCCGCCGTTTACCGGGCTTCGGTTTAGGGCTTCACCTTGCGGCTAACCCCACCCCTTAACCTTCCGGCACCGGGCAGGCGTCAGTCCCTATACGTCGTCTTGCGACTTCGCAGAGACCTGTGTTTTTAGTAAACAGTCGCCCCCGCCATTTCTCTGCGGCTCCTCGTGGCTTGAGAAGAGAATTCGCCACCACAAGAAGCACCCCTTCTCGCGAACTTACGGGGTCATTTTGCCGAGTTCCTTGACCAGAGTTTCCTCGAACGCCTTGGGTTGCTCACCCCGCCCACCTGTGTCGGTTTACGGTACGGTCAGCACATACCTGAAGCTTAGAGACTTTTCTCGGCAGTCTGGGCTCAACCACTTCCGTCCTTGCGGACTCGGCATCGCGTCTCACCGTCGACCTGGCGGATTTGCCTACCAGATCTGGCTACTCGCTTGCACCGGGATGTCCAACACCCGGATGGCCTACCCTCCTGCGTCATCCCATCGCAGTATGCGCTGGTACAGGAATATTAACCTGTTTCCCATCGGCTACGCCTTTCGGCCTCGCCTTAGGGGCCGACTCACCCTGGGCAGATTAACTTTACCCAGGAACCCTCGGGCTCACGGCGAATGGGTTTCTCACCCATTTTATCGTTACTCATGCCAGCATAATCACTTCTCACAAGTCCAGGACGGCTCACGCCTTTCCCTTCATCCCGTGTGAGAACGCTCCCCTACCGCCGATCTATGATCGGCCCGCGGCTTCGGTACCATGCTTAGCTCCGTTACATTTTCAGCGCAGGACCACTAGACCAGTGAGCTATTACGCTTTCTTTAAAGGATGGCTGCTTCTAAGCCAACCTCCTGGCTGTCTCAGTAGTCCCACCTCTTTTCCCACTGAGCATGGATTTGGGAACCTTAGCCGGCGGTCTGGGCTGTTTCCCTCTCGACTACGGACCTTCGCACCCGCAGTCTGACTCCCGGACATCGGTTAAACGGCATTCGGAGTTTGATAGGGTTTGGTAAGCTGGTGGGCCCCCTAGCCCTGTCAGTGCTCTACCTCCGTCAACCTAATCCGAGGCTATACCTCAATATATTTCGGGGAGAACCAGCTATTACCGGGTTTGATTGGCCTTTCACCCCTATCCACAGGTCATCCGAAGAATTTTCAACTTCTACCGGTTCGGCCCTCCACTCGGTTTTACCCGAGCTTCAGCCTGCCCATGGATAGATCACCCGGCTTCGGGTCTACTCCGCGCTACTGAACGCCCTGTTCAGACTCGCTTTCGCTACGGCTCCGTCGAAACTTAACCTCGCAGCACAGAGTAACTCACTGGCCCATTATGCAAAAGGCACGCTGTCGCGGAACTATGTCCGCTCCAACCGCTTGTAGACAACTGGTTTCAGGTTCTCTTTCACTCCCCTAACAGGGGTCCTTTTCACCTTTCCCTCACGGTACTTGTGCACTATCGGTCGCTGATGAGTATTTAGCCTTGGAGGATGGTCCCCCCAGATTCAGACGGGGTTTCACGTGCCCCGCCCTACTCGGGTACCGTCTGCGCCGGGTTCGACTTCGCGTACGAGGCTTTCACTCGCTATGGCCAGGCTTCCCAGCCTGTTCCGCTATCTACTTCCGGATCACGTGATGACGGCCCCACAACCCCGGCGCCTCGAAAGACACCGGTTTGGGCTAGTCCCCGTTCGCTCGCCGCTACTAAGGGAATCTCGGTTGATTTCTCTTCCTCCGGGTACTGAGATGTTTCACTTCCCCGGGTTGGCTTCCCAAGGCCTATGCATTCAGCCAAGGGATGACGGGACATGACTCCCGACGGGTCTCC